>NZ_BAAGIR010000002.1:0-61277 GCF_054658155.1 Alkalibacterium sp. m-11 | reverse complement strand
ATCAGCGTGCTGTGAGAACTTGCATGAAGGCATACCCATAGCTTTCTTTATAGCTCTGTAAAAATACCGGATACTCTTCCAATGGAAGGTGACCCATTAACGCCTGCAGCCCTACCTCATGCCATTTCTTGTACTGCGTCCGCCAATACCGGATCAGTTTTGTGGATAGGGCCGTTCGATTTGACACACTCCTCACGGATTGGGTAACGTCCAGGGCGAGACAAATAAGGCCGACAACATAGCGTTTATGGGGAATGACATAATCCGGAAGGATCCGTGATAGACAAGAACAGTTAGCGCAACGTACGCGAGCGATCTGTAATGTAAATGAGTAGGTGTGATTAAGGTATACTTCTCTTGAACATACATCATAAAAGACGATGGCTGTATGATTACATTTGGGGCAGCTGGGATGCATAGATAAGAAATCATTGAAGAAACGGTCGTAGGCCGTTTGAAGACCTTGATAAAAACGGGTACTGCCTAAGTGCGACAAGGCGAGAAGAAAGTCTTTATTATTTGGGGAGAGTAAGGTATAATTCATTATGTATTGGTGAGAGAGAAAAGAAGACAGGGGAGCGTGAACTCCAATGCTGTCGCCTTTTCTCTCTTTCTTTCTGTCAGATTTGTATACGTTTCCTTATTTTACCTTTGCTGGAGACATTTGACAAGAAAAAAAGCAATGTGATCCAGCAGTGTATTCACGTCTGCTGGATCACATTGCCTTTTTTCGCCTCTTTTTTATCGGTATAGAATGCTTTTCTACACATAAAGTTGATGAGTGGCAGACTTACGGGAAGCGAGGGGCGCTTGATTTTACGTGACATGGGCGATTCTCCTTAATAAATTTAGGTAGGTCATGAAGCGATTCCAGATTCTTCACTCGATTATATCACTTGATTGCTTTATTATGTCCAATAAATGCGAAATGTTTGGTATAATGAATAGATGAAGATTTTAAACGGATAAACAGACACAAGCAACTACAGTTGAAAAGGGATGACTGAATCGATGAAAAAACAGGCTTTTCCAGAAATGACGATCACTTCTTTAGCCAGCAACTACTCGACGTTTCTTCAAGGCAAGGAAGTATATAAGAACAGAGCAGTCAAGAATCTGAAAGTGGATACCAACCATAACACTGTTCAGTTTAATGTTGAAGACCGTCAGTTAGAAACCGTACACTTGCGCTTTTATCCTAATGGTGTAGCAAGAAAGTACCACTGCACATGTAAACCATTCGAAAAAAATGCAGGTGCCTGTAAGCATGTGGTGGCGGCTATGTTCCATCTGAATGATCTGGATGCCAGTGAACTCACCTCTAAAAGCGAGACACCTGACGGCACAGGTAACAAGACACAACCTATGTTTTCTTATAAGAAAAGTGAAAAGGCAGTCAATGAACTGCTCCATTTATCCAAGCAGGAAATTGCCAGACAAACCGACTCCTTGTACAAACAGCCGGTCTATGTCGAATATATCCTAAATGTGAGCGGGACTTCGGCTAATCCTATTTACGATCTTTTTTTCAAAATCGGCAAGGATTACTTATATATTGTTAAAAATACAGCACGGGTTATTGAAGACATAATCAGCGGAGAACCGATCGAGTTCGGGAAGAACTTCACGTTTGATTCCAGCGAGTATGCCTTACTGGCGGAAGATCGATATGTCTTTGAGAAACTGAAGGATATTCAGGACATTATCTCTTCTCTGACACCTGTAGGATATGAAAGCCAGATGTCGAATCGGGAAAGTTTTTCCATTCCTGCCTTATACATTAAAGAAATGATCCGACTGCTGGAAAATACGATGGGGGCTTTCGTTCGTTTCGGAAGACCGCCTCGTCAGCTGACTCAAATCGACCGGGGAGATACGCTACGGGTAAAAGAATCCATCGAAGATCTTGATCTGACATTCAAATTTGAAAAGAAAGATAATTTATTCCACTTTTCTCTGGCAGATACGTCACTGACCGTTGAAGACTTTCATTTCCATGATAAAGGTAAGATGATTGAGTACAAGCAAGTGTTCTATCTTCTGTCTTCTCCTTCATATGAGCTGATTCACAGTATTTTTCAGGGACTGAAGAGTTCCGGCTCCTATACGCTGATCATGCGCCGGTCTGAAATTGAAACTTTCCTGTCCGTTACATTGTCACAGCTCAAGGAAGTCATACAGGTCGATATGGACGAGGCCGTCCAACAACTGATCTATCAGGCAGAATTCGAGCCTCAACTATATATCGATACTGAAGGTCAGTCACTGCTGATTCGTCCGGTATATTCATATGGGCAGACGACTTTGTATCCATTGGAAGAGTCTAAGACAGAAGTCGAAGAAACGATCCTAGTTAGGGAATGGAAGAAGGAATCAGATGTTCTGAATCTGCTGTATACTCATGTCCCTTCAGTTGCCCGTCAGCAGGGCATGTGGAAGCTGACTGAAACGGATACCATCAGCGGGTTTCTGTATGATTCACTTCCGGAACTGGCTGAAAACATGGAAATCTTCCTGTCTCAGTCTGCCCGCCGTCTGATTTACAGTCCGAAAAGACAGCCGAGAGTCACGATGGAAATGAGGGAGTCGTCCAATCTACTGGATATTAGTTTCGAAACTGAAGATATCCCGTCAAATGAACTGCAGGCCTTGTTGAAAGACCTGGAGAGAAATCAGCCGTTCTATAGACTATCAAGCGGTCAGCTGGTGAATCTGAAAGACCCTGCTTTCCAGGCTATGAAACGTGCCAAGGAATCACTGGATATAGATGATGATGAGTTTGAAACTGATATGACTGTCTCTGTCTTCCAGGGGCTGTCTGCACTGGATGAGGAAACTATAAATACCGGAAGACGCTTCAAGTCACTTGTGGAGCAGCTGTTGAGTCCGGAAACACTGGACTTTGATTTGCCAGCTGGTCTGAAAGCTAACATGCGACCGTATCAGGTCACTGGATTCAAGTGGCTGAAAAGCCTAGATCATTATGGGTTCGGAGGCGTGCTGGCGGATGACATGGGACTTGGAAAAACTGTCCAGACAATTGCTTTTCTACAGTCCAAATATGAAGAAAAACAAGGGCGCTATCTGATCATCTGTCCGTCGAGTGTCGTCTACAACTGGCAGCACGAGTGGCTGAACTTTGCGCCTGATACGGAAACAATTATTATTTCCGGTTCCAAGGAGGAACGGGAAGCGAAAAAGCAGGAAGCACTCAATAAAAACATTCCAATCTGGATTACAAGTTATCCTCTTGTTCAAAGAGATTCAGATCTGTACGAGGATGAAACATTTGAGACGATCGTTCTGGATGAATCACAAACTGTAAAGAACAGTGCAGCCAAGACGACTCAGGCTGTTAAAAAACTGAAAGCTGAAAGCAAGATTGCTTTGTCCGGTACCCCTATAGAAAATCACTTGGGAGAGCTCTGGTCCCTGTTTTCAATTATCCAGCCGGGGCTGTTCAAGAACAGGAAAGCGTTCCAGGCTATGGATCAGTCTAGAATTTCAGCAAAGATCAAGCCGTTCATTCTAAGACGACTGAAACGGGATGTTCTGGACGATCTGCCTGAGAAGACAGAAACAACAGAATACATTGAACTGTCTGATAATCAGAAACGTCTGTATCAAACCCAGCATGCGGCAATTAAGCAGGAGATCAAGACCTTGATCGATACGGATGAGCTGAATGCCAACCGGATCAAAGTTCTGGCAGGTATGACCAGGCTGAGACAGATCTGTTGTGACCCAAGGCTAGTCATGCCTAATTTTGAAGGCTCATCTTCTAAACTGGAACGTCTGATGGAATACCTTGAAGAGGCGCGGGCCAACGGCAAACGTGTTGTCCTGTTCTCTCAGTTCACTTCCATGCTGAAAATCATTAGGGAGCGTCTGGATGCCATAGATGTGGATTACCATTACCTCGATGGTCAGACCAAAAATGAAGACCGTCTGCATTTGACGACCCGATTCAATACTGGAGAAAAGGACCTGTTCCTGATTTCACTCAAAGCTGGTGGAACAGGGTTGAATCTGACAGGTGGAGATACCGTCATTCTTTATGACTCCTGGTGGAATCCGGCAATCGAAGATCAGGCGGCTGACCGGGTGCACCGGTTCGGTCAGAAGAAATCCGTACAGATCATTCGTCTGATTACAACGGGGACGATCGAAGAACGCATCAACGATCTTCAGGAGAAGAAACGCGAACTGATCGATTCAGTTATTACTAAAGGCAATACTCAGACATTGAACAGTCTAAGCACAGAAGAAGTACTGACGCTGCTCGAAGACTGATTATATATGATGAAATGTCATGCAAGGACAGATATTCTGCTGACCCGGTCTAAGAACCTATACTCAGTGGCTATTGCTTGAAAGCCCCCGATTCCTGCTCGTATAATTAAGATGAAGCGACGATACGACTGATACAGGAGGAGGGGAAACGATGGATGAGAAATTAAAAAAAGTGATGGATGCGACATATGAATGCATGCAGGCATGCAATAACTGCTTTGATGCCTGCTTAAAAGAAGAACACCTTGATATGATGAGAGAGTGTATCCGTCTGGACCGGGAGTGTGCAGATATCTGCCAGATGGTTCTGTCGTTCAGTGGAAGAGAAGGGTCTTTGAGAAACGACCTGGTTTCACTTTGTGGAACGATCTGTCAGGCCTGTGGAAAAGAATGTGAGCAGCACGACCATGACCATTGTCAGGAATGTGCGAAGGCCTGCTTTGCCTGCAGAAGTTTTGTAAATGCCTAACCGATAATGATCGGAGCAGAAGAAAGTCTATAATTAGACTTCCTTTTGCTCCGGTTTTGTATTTGGAATTGAGTTTATCAGTAATTTACGATGTGAACTTCATTTATTCCTGGTAAAATGAAGTTCACCAATCTTTTTACCCTCTGAACTCCACACGTTTTCAGGTGGGTTTAGTTCAGCGCTTTTTCCAGTGCTGAACTACCTTTTAGCCCTTCTTCAGTTTAGTTCAAAAGAAATAATCCCCATAAACTCCATCCATCCATTCTATAGTCCATTTCATTTCACTATAAAAGCTTTATTCAGCAATAGACTCTCTTTTAAATTTTCCTGTGTCGTATGCTATACTTGAAATACAACAGATCGCGGAGGAATTGTGTGAAAGATAAGATAATTGTGATCGTCGGACCGACAGCAGTGGGAAAAACGGCGTTAAGTATTGAACTGGCAAAAACATTTAATGGTGAACTGATTAATGGAGATTCGATGCAGGTCTACAGAGGTCTGGACATCGGGACAGCAAAAGTGACTGAAAATGAAGCGGAAGGTCTTCCGCATCATCTGATCAATATCAAAGACCCTATAGACCCATTTAGTGTGTCGGATTTTAAAGAAGTCGCGTCTCAGAAAATAAGTGAGATCACTGAGAGAGGCAAGCTTCCGATTATTGTAGGAGGGACTGGCTTATATATCGAATCCCTTCTCTTTGACATCAGTCATGGCGGTGAAGCGAAACCGAATCAGGCATTCAGAGACGAAATGGACAGGCTGGCCCGTGAGGATGGCAGAGAAGCTTTGCATGCTAAGCTTAAGGAAAAGGATCCGGCATCCGCTGAACAGATTCATCCTAACAATGTTAGACGGGTGATTCGAGCGCTGGAAGTCATTCATGAAACAGGTCAGCCCTTTTCGACTTATCAGTCGGAAAAAAAGAAAGAACCCTTGTACGATGCATATGTCATTGGTTTGACTGCGGACAGAGCTGTACTCTACGACCGAATCAATCGACGGGTGGATCAGATGATGGAGTCTGGCCTGCTCGAGGAAGCGGAAGAGCTGATCAGACATGTTCCGGAAGATGCTCAGAGTTTGAAAGGGATTGGCTACAAAGAACTGATTCCGTATATTGAAGGAAGTATGCCGCTAGAAGAAGCAGTCGATACAATCAAGAAGCATTCCAGAAATTACGCAAAACGTCAGTTAACCTGGTTCAGAAATCGCTTTGAAATCGATCAGTGGGCTGATCTTATTGAGCATCCTGAGTCAATCGACACATTAAAAAGCCAGATAAAAGACCATATAGGAAGTGATTAAATGGAACAAGAACAGACATATGAAAAAGTCATCATCGTCGGCATAGAAAAACAGAACGAAGAAGTTGCTTTTCGTTATTCTTTCGATGAGCTCGAGCAGCTCGTTGAAAATGCCGGGGGAAAAGTCGTTGCTAAACTGTCTCAGAAAAGAGAGCGGATCGATCATAAAACAGTGATAGGAAAAGGAAAAGTAAATGAACTGAAGCATTTGGCAGACGAGCTGGAAGCCCAGACGATTGTATTCAACCAGGAACTCTCACCCAGTCATGTAAGAAATATTCAGGAGGAAGTTGATGCTAAAGTCATCGACCGGATACAGGTTATTCTTGATATCTTTGCCCTCAGAGCACAGAGTAAGGAAGGGCGACTGCAGGTCGAACTGGCACAACTGTCTTACATTCTGCCTAGATTGGCTGGTCAGGGAGAGAACATGTCCCGGCTGGGTGCAGGAATCGGAACAAGAGGTCCAGGGGAAACGAAACTGGAAACTGACCGCCGGCACATTCAGAGACAGATGACAGAGATACGTAAGGAACTGAAGAAGATTGCGGCTCACCGTGAGCGAAGCCGGGAACAGCGTAAAAACAGTAACGTATTTCAGATCGGTCTGATCGGGTATACGAATGCCGGAAAATCAACGCTTTTAAATCAGCTGACCCAAGCGGAAACCTATGAAAAAGATCAGCTGTTTGCGACACTCGATCCGTTGACCAGAAAAAGTGAACTGCCATCAGGCATGCAGATTACACTGACGGATACGGTCGGCTTTATTCAGGAGCTGCCGACTCAGCTGATTGAAGCGTTCAAGTCGACACTGGAAGAATCAAAGCACGTGGATATGCTATTACATGTCGTTGATGCATCTGCAGAAAATATCAAAGCCCATGAGGAAACGGTTATGGAACTGCTTGATGAACTGGGCATGAACCTGATCCCGATGCTGACGGTATACAACAAAAAAGATCTGCTGGAATCCCCTGCGCAAACTACGCTCTTTCCAAACTGCACGATTTCGGCACGCGATCCTGAAGATATAGAGATGCTAAGACATGCGATTGAAAAAGAAATAAAAAAACAGATGGTCCATTATCAACTCAGTATTCCCAGCGAACGTGGAGACTGGCTAGTCGAACTCCGTCAGAATACTCTTCTCGAACGTCAGCTTTTTGATGAAGACAATCAGGTATATGCAGTAGAAGGTTACGCAAAAAAAGGATCCAGATGGGTCCAGGATTAATTAGCAACTATCTTTAATCGTTACTGACATAATAGTATAAACCAGTCCCATCTTTTGCCCGCCTAAAGGCAATGGATGGGCTTTTTTGATCAGTTTTCACTAAAAGGAAGAATATGCTCATTTTCTTATATTTACAAACTAACCGACAAATTTAACTTGTTATTTAATTATATAATACTCTTAATTATAAAATAAGAAGAATTTTTAAATTTTAGCTATTAATTTTTCAGACCCTAATCCGATAATGAGAAAGTATGCACAATATTTGAAAGAGGGATTAGAGTGAAAAAGATATCAGGCAAGAAAAGAAACAGAATAGTTAATAGTGATCAAAAAAAGAAATCATTACGCCTTCGTTTTATTCTATTGTTCACAACTTTGGTGTTCGTTCCTATATTAATAGTTTCGGGCGCACTATACTACCGCATGGATCAGGCAGTAACTAGGCGCGTGCTTAGAGAGCAGCGGCAACAAGTCGAATCGTTACTCTTATGGAGGATGCCGGATCTGAAGCAAGAAGTGGTCTGGAGGCTCTCGCTGAAATAGAAGACATGACACAAGTCACAACTTTGGAAGATGAAAGCCAGCTGGATCAGCTGATGACCGTCGTCCAGTCAGCATCACAATACATAAGCGATGTCTTCTTCTTTATCCCTGGTCAGGAAGCAGTTGGAACAATGGAACAGCAGGACTTAGAGACAGTTTCACAAAACTGGCTTGCTGGAGCTACTGGAGCGGGTGGAGATATCTACTTCTCTGAGCCATATACTGATGTAGTATCAGGGGCCACAACAATGGCTGCAGCCATGACAATCGATCAGGAAAATGGAGAGACTGGAATATTAGGTCTTCAAATGGACATGGAGAGTATTGCAGCTGTCATCGACAGTAGTCAAATTGGAGAGACAGGGTATCCGTTTGTCATAACTGAAGCAGGCTACTGGCAGTTTACACAAGATCCAACTCTATCCGGACAAGACGTAAGCAACCAGAGTATTTTCTTAGAAGCAACTGACATGTCCGGTGAAATATATAATGATTTTAATGGCCGGACCTTCCCAATCTATTATGAACGAGTCCCAGACATGAACCTAATTGTATACGGAGCAGTCACCTCTAATGAGATGTCTGCGGAAAATGACTTGTTTCTGACAAGCAGTCTAAGAGTGCTGGCCATCAGCATAATAGGTGCAGCGGGGTTATCCATTCTTCTATCGAATTATCTCGTATCGATTACTAAAATGATAAGGGAAGCTCTAGCTGGAATTCAGGAAGGGGACTTGAGAACACGCATAACCTCTTTAAGGACTGGGAAAAAGAAAAAAACATCGAAGAAAACCAAGCCGGCTGTTAATGAGATTAAAGAAAATGGGCACGAGCTCCATCAGATCGGGTGGAGTTTCAATGCAGCTGTCTCAACATTCCAGAAGGTAATCTATGATATTCAAGGTAAAGCTAAATCAGTAGATGAACTCGCATCTGATCTGGCAGAAATAACTGAACAGACAAAAAATGCGACAGAAGAAGTATCAGAAACGATTCAGAGCATTGCTCACTCCAGTGCTCAGCAGACTTCGGATACTCAGAACACGGTCAAGCTCATGGACGAGCTGTCAGAACATGTCAATGCGATTTCATCAAACATGCAGGAAGTCGGGATGCATGCCGACGGTACTGTGCTGGCTCTGGGAGAAAACGACCGTAAAATGGGACATGTAAATGACACTTGGAACGAGACTGTAGATTCTTTCAATAGGCTGAAAGATAATATTGGAAAAGTGGACGGCAATGTCCAGGATGTAGAAAAAATACTGAAAGCTATTCAGGACATTTCTGAAAAGACCAACTTACTGGCCTTGAATGCGTCAATTGAGGCGGCCCGTGCTGGGGAAGCAGGAAAAGGGTTCTCGGTTGTAGCTGAAGAAATACGTAAACTTGCAGAACAGAGTAATGCCTCATCTGAAATGATCACTGAAATCATTCAAGTCATTCAACATGATTCTAATGAGATGGTATCAACACTGGACCGTGTGCTGGATGATAGTGACAAACAGACAGAATCATTGAAAGGTGTCACTCAGACCAATGAAGATATATCGATGAACATTCAGGTGTTGGCTAAGCATATCGCTCAGGCATTCCAGCTCGCTTCTCTAGTTGAAGAGAAAAAAGAAGCTGTCGTAAAAGCTCTGGATAGTATCGAAGCTTCTGCTGAGGAAAATGCAGCAGGAACTGAAGAAGTATCCGCTAACGCTGAAGAAATCCTAGCTTCAATGGAAGAATTTACTGCATCAATCGAACAGATGAAAGAACTGGCAGGAAACTTAAGAGAATCGACTAACCAGTTCACTTAAAATTACATTAACGACTCGAGGCTCTCTTTTAAGGAGAAGTCTCGAGTTTTTTATAGTCAGTGCAATTAGAAAAAAGGGCTTAGGTGAAAATGTAGGTTTTGATGGGATGCAACTCCATTAATGGTAGGATCGGATGTTTTGGCTTGATCATTTGTGACAGAATTAAGAATATTCGATTAGATACGCTGTAAGCATAAACAATTTGCATAATTGACCGAACATAAATAATGAAGTGCACTAATAAAAAAATTATAAACGAGGAGAATACATATGAACAAAGCTAAAACCCAGTTTGATCGGTTGAAAACTCAACTGAAAGCTTTGAAATGGCCAAAAATTAAAGTAAGTGGTCAATTGTCCCGCTTCACCAGTAAGAAAGGCAAGAATGGCAATAGGAAAGAGCACAAAAGTGTGAGGCTTCCAATAGCAGTAAGCCTGATCGTTTTGATGCTCCTTCCGGTTATAGGAGCCATGCTTTATACATATAACAGAACTTCCGATCTGATTACCCAGAGAGTCGAAGAACAGCAGCAGCAGATCACAGCCAACCTGGTTGAAAATATATCAGCTGCTGCTATAGCTGCTGAAGAAACCGTTCAGCGTCTGGCCATAGATGACGTGCTCCAACGTGTTGCGAGCGGTGATGAATCTGCTCAGATGGAACTGGGGTCACGTTTTCAGTATGTGGTCACAGGGAGTCCCTACATTGCAGATGTGCATTTTGTGCCAGCAGATTCTCAGAATCCATTCGTATCCACGCTCTCAGTAGTGGGAGGGAATCAAGATCCTCATGACATCTACCCATGGCTAGAGCGTGCTCTTGTCTCATCGGGTTTGAACTGGAATGAACCGCATGTATTCAATAACAGATCTAGGATGACTGTCACCAGATCTATCGGTACTGGGACAAACACAACGGGTGTTCTGGCCATCGACCTGGATATGAATGTTATTCGTGAAGAAATCAATAATACAGCAATTGCCAATACAGGGTTCATCAGTATTCTGACTGACAGTGGAAACGTTGTTGCATCCTCACAGCAGGACTGGGTAGGAGAAAACATGTCATCTTCGGACTTCTTCAAGAAGACAGTTGGAAAGGACGTATCACCGTCTTCATCTGATCCAGGTGATGAGACTGCAACTGCACTGGTTTACGACAGAGAAATCAACGGTGGGAGATTTGGAATTTATCACGACTCTCTTCCGAACTTAGGACTTAATATATATGGAATGGTTCGTCAAGATGAAATGGCTGAAGAACAGGGTGCATTACGTAATATTTTGATCTTCATTACTGTTCTAACAATAATTGTCGCTGCAGTCGTGGCGCTTCTGGCTTCCGGACTGGTTGCAGCTATCTCTGATGCTCTGATGAATGCATTCAGACGAGTAGAAAAAGGAGATCTGACAGCTCGACTGAATAAAAAAGACTTGTTCAACCCAAGCGTAACTTTAATTAAAGGGCTGGACAAATGGAATGAAAAACGTGGCAGGAAACCAAAAGAAGGCAAGGCTCTCGATCCTAAAGGAAATGAAATCCATCAGATTGGACTGGCTTTCAACCGTACAATGGAAACATTTGGAGAAACTGTAGAAGTGATCCAAGGAAATAGTCAGAATGTATCAACAATGGCAACGACTTTGACAGAAATAGCTGATCAGACCAGCCGTTCGACAGCAGAAGTTTCTGAAACCATCAATGGGGTTGCAGAAGCGACATCCATGCAGACACAGGATACTGAAGCAACGGCTACACAGATGAATGCCTTGTCAGAAGCTCTTGAAGAAATCAATCAGGCCGTCGGACAAATGGGCGAGCATGCAGATAAGACAATGATCGTGAACGGTCAGAATACATTTGCGACCCATGAAGTTGAACAGAAGTGGAAAGAAACGTTAGAAACACTGGATGATCTTAAAGAGAAGATTGAGGAAGTGGATGGCGACATTCAAAACATAGAAGGCATTGTCCAGGCGATCACAACGATTGCTTCCAAGACAAACCTTCTCGCTCTTAACGCTTCAATCGAAGCAGCACGAGCTGGAGATGCCGGTCGCGGATTTGCAGTTGTTGCTGAAGAAATCCGTAAACTTGCCGAACAGAGTGCGACATCTTCAAAAGACATTCAGACCATCATTCGTACAATTCAGGAGAAGTCATCTGGCATGGTTCATCATCTGGAAGAAACGAATGAAGACAGTAAAGTGCAGACAGAAAAAATTGATGAAGCGATCAAGAGCTCAGAAAATGTTGCCGCATCTCTGGAACGACTTGTGGCCAGCATGATGGTGGTCATGCAGTCTTCTTCAATCATCAATGAGAAGAAAGAAGAAGTAGTGGCTCAGCTCGAAAGTATTGCAGCAGGCGCACAGGAGAATTCTGCTGGGACTGAACAGGTGTCAGCAAATGCAGAAGAGATTCTTGCAACAATGGAAGAATTCACTTCACATATCAATCGACTGGAAAACGTAGCCGTGACACTTAAAGCGTCAGCCGAAAAATTCGTTATTGATTAGAATCACACCAATCAGAAGACGGATAATGAAGTCGATATGGACGGACTGGCTCCGGAGTTTGCATAATAAGAAGGAGTAGATACAATTATGACACAGTACATCTTATTCAAGGCAGGAGATCAGACATTCGGCCTCCCTATTTCAGAAACAGATAAAATCATTGCTCTCGAAAACCATACACCTGTACCTGATATGTCTTCTTATATAGTCGGCGTTCAGGAAGTAGAAGGAGAGGTTTTAGCGGTCGTAGATCTGGCTGATCGTTTCTATAAAAAACCTCATCCTTCTCCTGAGGAAGCCGACATCATTTTAGCTAACTGGAAAGACACAACTATCGGTCTGCTGGTTGACGAAGTTACTGTAGTCAAAACATTCAGCACTGAAGATCTGATCGAAACTGAAGAAGAAAAAATTGATGGCCTATCAACGTCTTATATTTCATTTTTTGTTCAGACAGAAGAGGGCATCATCCCAATTCTTGACAGCCATTACCTTTTTGCAGATGAAAAAGGCGAAGAACTGAGACGTTTAGTATCGATCCATACAGTAAAAGACTAAATTCAGCAATCATATTGGAGAATAAGATGTCGGAACAAATTAAAGTGGGAATATCAGATTATAAAATAGCGCAGGCACCAGACGAGCTGGTAACCATTGGATTAGGCTCTTGTATAGGTATAGCCATATATGAGCCTAAATCCAAGATAGGTGCATTGAGTCACATCATGCTGCCGGATAGTACATCGTTTTCAGATGTAAATAACTGGCCTAAATTTGCGGATCTGGCTTTGCCTAGAATCGTTTCGGAATTAAAGGAACGAACTCAAGTGGACACATTCCAGGTAAAAATAGCAGGAGGTGCGAGCATGTTCGCTTTTGCGAGTGAATCTGCAACACTACAAATTGGCCAGCGGAATATTGAAGCCGTCAGACAGACGCTTGAGGATCTTAAGCTGCCTATACTCTCAGAACACCTTGGTGGCAATATGGGCCGATCGATGTTTGTCGATCTTGAGACTTTTGATGTAAGAGTAAGAATGGTCAACCGGGAAGAATATGTATTATAGAGAAGAATGAGGAATGTAGCATGACTATTAAAGTTTTAGTCGTCGACGATTCTGCATTGCTCAGAAAAGTACTGACTAACGTACTCAATGACTGCAGTGGAATCGAAGTCACAGACGTAGCCAGAAATGGTGTAGAAGCATTAAAGCTGATTGAACAATCTAAGCCGGATCTCATTACATTGGATGTCGAAATGCCGATGATGAATGGTCTTGAAACACTGGAAGCAATAAAAGAAAAATATAAGTTACCGGTTATCATGCTTAGTTCCAAGACTAATGAAGAAACGACGATTCAGGCACTTGAGTTAGGTGCAGAAGACTTTATAGAAAAACCAGTCTCAATCAGTGAGAACTGGGATGTCTTTCAAAGTGATCTATCCAGACGAATCAAGATACATTTTACTAAGGAAAAACAGCCTTTAATTACAGAGCAACCATCAAAAGTGTTAAATGACGCATTGTTATCGAAGAAAAATTTACTTAAAGCAATTGTGATAGGGGCTTCAACTGGAGGACCGAAAGCACTGGTCAAAGCCATTCAGGCGATATCACCTAATCTTTCGATACCGGTATTCATCGTTCAGCATATGCCTGAAGGGTTTACGGCTTCTTTTGCGAAACGTCTGGACACTGCAGCGAGCATTCCAGTAGTAGAAGCAGAGCATGGCCAGAAAATCAGACCGGGTACAGTCTATCTTGCTCCAGGTGCACGACACATGACGATCAATGGAAATCATCTTGAACTGGATAATAGACCGAAAGTTCATGGTGTTCGACCGGCAGTGGATTACTTGTTTGAAACAGCATCCCACAAATACGGGAGAGACATATTGGGAATCATCATGACGGGAATGGGAAGTGACGGGGCGCCCGGGTGTGAAGTAATTAAGAAGAACGGCGGGTACGTTCTGACACAGGATAAAGCATCATCAATCGTTTACGGCATGCCAAGAGCAGTTGTTGAAAGAGGTTTATCAGATCAGACAGCAAGCTTGAATGACATTGCAGACATATTAAAAGAAATGACAAGGTGACCATATGACAACTTTAGACTTTGATTATTTTTATAGCTGGGTTCATACAAATTTAAATATCCGTCTGGATGCATATAAGGAAAAGCAGCTTAACAGAAGAATCCAGACTGTCATGAGACAGGCGGGAGCCAATGATTTAAAAGAATACTCCATAATGATACATGGCGATGAAACAATCAGAAAACAGTTTCTAGATTACATTACGATCAATGTAACGGAGTTTTTCAGAAATAAAGACTTGTTCGAGAAGTTTGAAGAGCTTTTAACTACCGATCTTTCTAGAAAATTTGATAAGCTAACGATCTGGAGCGCAGCCTGCTCTATTGGGGCAGAACCGTATTCATTAGCTATGATCATTGACCGTCATTCCCTCCCTTTAAAGAAAAAGATCATTGCTACTGACATCGATGATACGATTTTAGAAAAAGCAAAAACGGGTATTTTTAAAGAAAGTGAGCTAAAGAATGTCTCAGTGATCGATTGCAGCGATTATTTTGCTCTCGAAAATAACCGCTATGTGCTTAATGATCAGATCAAAGAGATGGTTGATTTCAGAAAGCACGACCTGGTTCTTGATGAGTTTGAAAAGAACCTGCATGTCATTGTCTGCAGAAATGTCACGATTTATTTTAAACATGAAATTAAAGAAGAGATCTACCGAAAAATGAGCGATTCACTGGTCAAAGGTGGCTTACTGTTTACAGGTGCGACAGAGACAATTTATCAGCCTGAACAATTTAGACTGAAGAAAGTGTCTTCGTTCATCTATGAAAAAATGATGTAATGCGATAGGAGGAAGATGATGGAAGACAATAGTGCATATCTGGATCTGTTCTTTGAAGAAACAGATGAAAACTTAGCCATACTGAACCAAGAAGTCCTTCAGCTGGAACAGCATCCTGAAGATAAGCAGATTATTGACGCAATATTCAGAGCGGCCCATACTCTTAAGGGAATGGCAGCAACTATGGGATTTGAAACAATGGCCAAACTGACTCATGCGGTCGAAAGTGTGTTTGAACTGGTTAAAAGCGATCAAGTGAAAGTGTCAAGTGAACTGATTTCTCTGTTCTTTGATAGCTTAGATCTGTTGACTGAAATCGTTGAAAATCTGCGTCTTGAAAACGTGGAAGCTGTCGATATATCGGCACTTGTAAAGAGGCTGCATCAAGTCGCTACTGAAGAAGGGGTAGCGTCCGATTCAGCCGTACTTAATGAAAACAGTCAACCGAATTTTGACTTCCCTGATTTGGAAGAAGCGGATCAACTGGCTGTTCAGTCGGCAGAAGCTACAGGTTACCAGTTGTATGCTATAGGTGTTCGAGTAGAAGAAGACAGCATGATGAAAGCCGCACGTGCCTTTATGCTGTTGAATCGACTGGAGCAGATCGGTGATTTTGTTCAAATGAAACCCTCAGCTGATGCTCTCGAACAGGGAGAGTTGGAAGGTCCGGTCACTCTTTATTTCCTGTCTAAAGAAGATAAAGAAGAAATCGAAAAGCACGTAGAAGGAAGCAGTGAAATCGAAGAAATTATCGTCACTGCTACTACAATAGAAGAAGAGATGAACAGACAGAACAAGTCAGAAGTAGCGCAATCTGTTCCGGTTAATCAGATAGATTCTGAGGCTTTAATTGAAGTCAACGAGTCAGTACAGAAAATTCCGGAGCGTAAGAAAGCTCCCGCTCGTCAGACCATACGAGTAGACTTGACAAGACTGGATCAGTTTATGAATCTAGTGTCAGAGCTGGTTATTCACCGGACACGACTCGAGGACGTTTCTGAAAAGAATCAGCTTCAGGAACTGAATGAACCACTGACACAGGTCGGCCGAATTACTACAGAACTTCAGGAACTGGTCCTTCAGCTGCGTATGCAGCCTTTCAACGTAGTCGTTCAGCGTTTCCCACGTATGATGAGAGATTTGACTAATGAACTTGGGAAAGAAATCGACTTCCTGACTGAAGGAGAAGACACCGAGCTTGATCGGACAGTCGTATCGGAGATTGGGGAACCACTCATTCACTTGCTTCGAAATGCGGCTGATCACGGCATCGAGATGCCGGATGAACGTGAACAGGCAGGTAAGCCAAGAACTGGAACAATCAAATTGTCCGCTTATCCTGAGGGCAACCGGGTTATTGTGACTTTGTCTGATGACGGCAAAGGACTGAATCCTCGACTGATTGAACAAAGCGCCAATAAAAAAGGTATTTCGACTGAAGGGATGTCCGACGAGCAGATCCAAAATCTGATTTTTCACCCAGGATTCTCAACGGCTGCTTCTGTCACAGGTATATCCGGTCGTGGAGTCGGAATGGATGCTGTTAAGGAAAAAATATCCAGCCTGAACGGAACAATCGAAACCTTCAGCGAGGTCGGTAAAGGGACAACGTTCAGAATTACCCTGCCTCTGACCTTATCAATTATTCAGTCATTGCTAGTCAAAGTAGGAACGGAAACATTTGCCTTTCCACAAGCGGTTATCGACAAAGTTAACCGGTTTGATGAGGAAGAAGCAATATCTGTTCATCAGAAGGAAGTCTATAAGTACGAAGGCCAGACTATCCCTCTAATTCGAGTATCCAAAGCTTTGGATATTGCTGAAGTTGAAGACAGCACTCATCATGTAGTCATCGTTCTGATCGGTGAAAACCGCTACGCACTGGTTGTTGATGAGCTGATCCATCAGAAAGAAATCGTCATCAAGAAACTAGGACGTGAGTTAAATGACGTCTCTAACTTCCTCGGAGCAACCATTCTCGGAGATGGAAGCATCAGTCTGATTCTTGATGTCACATCGATCTGTACGAGAAAGAAGGACAGATAAGATGACGAAAGATCATACACTGCTCAGACAAGATGCGCTTCAAGAAGTCGTCAATATAGGCGGCGGACATGCTGCAACCAGCCTGTCCAAGATGATCGGACGTCCGGTGGATATGGATGTCCCCTTTGTTGAACTACTTTCTTACGAAGAGGTCTATCAAACAGTACAATCTGATGATACAATTGTTAAGGCTGTCCTTTCTGAACTGCACGGAAAGAAGTACGGAGTATTTTTATTCGTGATTGATCCTGAAGATGCAGAGAAACTGGCTCAGATGCTGCTGCCGGAAACAACGGAGTTTACAGAAGACCTGATCGATTCAGCATTGAAGGAACTGAGCAATATCCTGTTTCAGTCTTTCCTTCAGGCAGTGATGCAGCTGATCAGTAAACCACTGATCGCTTCACTCCCGGTCATGACGACCGATCTGTTCGGATCCATTCTGACCAGCGTCTATATGCAGCAGGAACAGTACAGTGATGAGCTATTTATCATCAGGAATAATTTTCACAGTGAAGGGCATAAGATCGAAGGCAGTCTGTACTTCGTGCCAAAACCCAACACATTGGAACTATTACTGATACAACTAGGAATATAATAGGAGGATTTATAAAATGAGTAAACGTGTACTAATCGTCGATGATGCAGCTTTCATGCGCATCAAACTGAAAGATATCTTGGAGAAAAATGGATATGAAGTAGCTGGAGAAGCCCAGAACGGGAATGAAGCTGTTGAAAAATACAAAGAAGTTCAGCCCGACATCGTTACCATGGATATTACCATGCCCGAAAAAGACGGTGTAGAAGCTTTGAAAGAAATCAAGGCGATGGACAGCAGCGCAATTGTATTGATGTGTTCAGCAATGGGTCAGCAGACGATGGTTATGGACGCCATTCGTGCAGGAGCAATGGATTTCATCGTCAAGCCATTTGATACGGAACGTGTAATCAAGGCACTGGATAAGGCCATTAGTTAATTCATTCAATTTAAATGAATAAAGATTCAGAATTCTGTCACATCATGAATTAGCCGAAGATTAACCGAGGGGGATTTGCTCAATGCAGCTGATAGTATTCAAATTAAAAGAACGATTTTATGGCTTCAATACAGAGAATATAGAGGAAATTACCACTCCTCTCAAGGAGACGATTATCCCCCAGGGACCATCTTGGACTAAGGGGCTGATCAACCTGAGAGGTCAGATCATGACCCTGATCGACCTTGAAGCTCTGCTTAACGAGTCTAGCGCTTCAGAAGAATTGTGGTACAATAATACCGTCATTGTGAATACAGAAGATAATCCGCTTGCACTGATGGTTGGAAAGGTTGTCGGAGTTACCGACATCACTGAAGATCAGATCCAGCGATTCGACGATGAGGAGGATGCGCTTGTTGACGGTTATGTCTCTGTCTACAATGAAATGGTCAGTATCATAAATATTGACTCAATTCTTAAAGAGAAAGAGGAAGTAGCGTGAGCCAACAAGTTTTATCCCAACAAGAGATAGATGCTTTGCTGGTAGCCATGGATAGCGGAGAAATCGATACAGAAGAAATGGATGAGGAAACAAGTGGCGCGAAGGTCAAGACTTACGATTTCAGACGACCTGTCCGCTTGTCTAAAGAATATCTGTCAACGATCACTATGGTCTTTGAGGATTTCTCGAAACTGGCATCCAATATGCTGTCGACTCAACTGAGAAAGCCTGTCGAAGCTAAGATTGCCGCCATCGAACAGGTCTCCTTTGACGAATTCGTCCATTCCGTCCCAAGCTTTACTTTAATGGGCATATTTAAAAGTTCCCCATTAAGTGGCCTGCAGATTCTGGAGATCAATCCTCAGTTCAGTCTGCAGATCGTTGAGCTTCTCTGTGGTTATACTGAAGTATCATCAGAAGAAACTCTGAAAAACAAATCCAGTTTCACTGATATTGAACTGGCTATACTTGAGGATGTCCTTAAGGCTCTTATGCGTTCTTTTGAAGCAGCCTGGAGAGACATCAAGGAAATTGATGTTACTTTAGAAGACACGGAAACGAAGCCCCAGCTGCTTCAGACGATGTCCCCGAATGAACCCGTTGTGATGGTTACATTTGCAGTGTCCTTAGGTGAACAGAAAACGTTTCTTAACATGTGCATTCCATACATATTCTTTGAAGACATACTCGACAAACTCAGTTTCAAGAACTGGTTCCATTCCGGAAAAGAGTTTGATTCTTCTGAAAGAGGACAAATTGCGCAT
The DNA here is from genome assembly GCF_054658155.1 of Alkalibacterium sp. m-11. Taxonomy (NCBI): domain Bacteria; kingdom Bacillati; phylum Bacillota; class Bacilli; order Lactobacillales; family Carnobacteriaceae; genus Alkalibacterium; species Alkalibacterium sp. m-11. The sequence continues at coordinate 41,920 of NZ_BAAGIR010000002.1, read as the reverse complement.
AATCTGGACCGTGTACCTGTAGACATTGAAGTGGTTCTGGGAGAATCACAGATGCATGTCTCGGACTTCCTTGAAATGGAAGAAGGCGACATTATACAGCTGGACGAAAAGACATCCAAACCATTGACCTTATATGTTGAAGATAAACCTTACTTTAAGGTCAAACCTGGACTGCTGAATAAGAAACTGGCAGTCGAAATACTGAAATTTACGGGAGGAGAGAGTGACGATGAGTGAGCAGTTAACACAGGAACAAATCGATGCCATGCTTAATGGCGGGTCGGTCGAACCTGAGACCCCTGAGCCGACGGAAGATCCGTTAAGTCAGGATGTCAAAGATATCATTGGCGAAGTCGGTAACATATCCATGTCACAGGCAGCCACGACTCTTTCCCAGTTATTGAATCGAGAAGTGAAAATTACAACACCTGTGGTCAAAGGCGCGACAATAAAAGAAATAGTCGATGCAAATGAAACGCCAAAAGTATTCACGACCATTTCGTTCAAAGAAGGACTGATTGGTAAAAATGTCCTGATGATCGATGTGAACGATGCAATTATTATCGCTGATTTAATGATGGGGAATGACGGAACGAATGTCGAAGATAGTGAGTTCACTGAACTTGAACTGAGTGCCGTATCAGAGGCCATGAACCAGATGATCGGATCTGCTTCTACAGCTATGGCTACTATGTTCGACAGACGTGTGGACATATCACCACCGACTGTAAAGAAATGGGAAAACGCTGAAGAAGCAGCAGTTGAAATGCCTGACCAGAATGAAATGGTTTGCACCACATCATTTAGATTAAGTGTTGAGGGCTTGCTGGAAAGTGAAATCATGCAAATATTGCCCCTCGAAACAGCTCTGGAGATTACTGATATTATGCTAGGGGATGAAGCTGAAGTGGTGCACGGCCGCGACCAGGTTATAGTCAAGCCTGTTGAAGACACACATCCGTCTCAGGAAGAACAAGTGGAACCGGCTGAAGAGTCATCTGTTCAAAGAGAGTCGGTTAGCATTCAGAAGCCTAAATTCCAGGATCTGACCCCAAACGAGTCCAAAAATACGCCTCGTAATCTTGACCTGATTATGGATGTTCCGCTCGACTTCAGTGTCGTTCTGGGCAAAAGTCGTAAGACAATCAAAGATGTTCTGTCATTGAATACAGGATCTGTTGTTGAACTGGACAAGATGACTGACGAACCACTTGAAATATACGTCAACGGAAAACTGATTGCAGAAGGCGAAGTCGTCGTTATCAATGAAAGCTTTGGTATCCGCATCACAAATATTCTAAGTAAAGAACAGCGTGTCCGTCATTTGAATAAAGACTAGGTAGATGTAAAAGCAGGAGCAATCCTGCTTTTTTCTTTTGGAGAAAATCTTTTGCCAGGTTGAGTTTATTCTGATTAGTAGTTGTGAACTCCATTCTGGATAGTGGATAATGCAGTTTAGAGTTTGAAAACGTGCCTGAACTACACTGGTTTACTGGCCAGTGTAGTTCAGGGGATCCTTGTGATCGTGAACTGCATTATGAGACATCAATAGTGCAGTTCATCAGGCGGATTTCATTTGAACTAAACTCTGTTACCTATATATAGCTTGCCTGATATGAAGACGAGTCTATCCGCGTCACAGATTGGACTCATCAAAGGGTTACATTTCGCTGATTTTTTCGATATACTTATTCTAGTTTTTGTAAATTGGGAAAAAGGGTTAATATCTGTTTCGACTATCCGATAATAATGACTAGATACACCAAAGCGTAATATTTTGAATCTCTGTCGGCTAAATGGTGTAGGGTAAAGGAGAGTTCCAACGATGAAAATAAATAAATACTCAAACATGGTTTCATCAGTAAACCAGTCTAAACAACTAAAAAAAGAAATAGCTACTGAACCAGCTCCTAAAACACAGTCAAAAGAAGCTGTCCAGGTCAGTATTTCTAAAGAAGCACAAGCATTACTTGATGCCGATAAAGCTGCTTTTTCTGAACGTGTCAATGCGATCAAGCAGGCTATTCAAAATGGAGAGTACGAAGTGGATCCCAGCAAGATCACAGATGGACTGGTCAGAGCGCTTCAGGAACAAAAGGAGCTTTAATTGAATGAGTAAAACAGAAGAAGTGCTGGCGCATCTTTCCCAGTTGAAAGACGTACTTGAGAGAGAAAAGTCAGTGCTCATCGAAAATGATGCGGAAAAGCTGCCGGGAATCATTCAGGAGAAAGAAGACCTTATGATTACTTTGTCTAAGTTCAGCGAAGACGACGTTGAGGTGGATAAACTCAGCGTTCTTTCTCGTGAAGTCAAAGCCCTTCAGGAAACGAACCTGATGCTGACCGAACAGTCGATCAGATACACTGAAACATTGCTTGAGCATATCAAAAAAGCAGCCAAGCAGAACAATACGTACTCGAAAAAAGGGACATTTGACGACACGAAAAAAAGCACGTTATTTGATCAATCACTTTAAGGAGAAAGCATATGAGTGGATTATTTGGAACTTTAAATACAGCTACTAAAGGCCTAAACGCCCAGCAGACAGCTCTTCAGACTATCGGACATAACGTAGCGAACGCCAATACAACGGGATATACAAGACAGCGCGTTACGATGCAGGCTGATCTGGCTCAAAGTGTTGCAGGGGTTGGACAGATCGGTACAGGCGTGCGTATCGGAAACATTGACCGAGTAAGCGATCAGTATGTCAACACACAACTGAGAGACGCACATTCAACTACAGAGAAACATAAAGCCCTATCAGATATTATCGGCCAACTGGAAGCAACGTTCAACGAGCCGTCGGATACTGGTCTATCCAATCAGATTTCTGAAGTGTTCAACGCCTGGACCTATCTTGCGTCTAATCCAGAACAGGCATCAGCGCGTACGATGCTGGTTCAGACAACCGAAACCTTTACCGATACGATCCATCATATGGCTAACAGCATGAACAGCTTACATAAAGATACATTAAATGAACTGGATAAATCCGCACTAGACGCGAACTCAACCTTAAAGCAGCTGGAAAATCTGAACCATCAGATCTGGCAGGCATCTGTTCGTGGGTTTACTCCTAACGACCTTCTGGATCAGCAGGATCGACTGCTGACAGATTTAGCAGGTAAAGTGGACATCACGGTTGAACGTGACAGTTTTAACAGAGTATCTGTAGATGTTGCCGGAACCAACGTACTGGACAGTTCGTCACGCAAAGAACTCGCAGTGGTCACTAAAGAAGAGAACGGCACATTCTACCTTTCAAATGGAGACAGCGTTGAAGGTCCTGAAGGCGAAAGTTTAATAGGTAAAGTCATTGTTAAGAATGAAGATGGTTCTGCAACGTTTATCAATCCTCAAAAAGGATCAATGAAAGGGACTCAAGACGCTCTTGAAGTCCTCTCCGACATGCAAAGTGATTTAAACGAGTTTGCGTTCAGCTTCGCTACTGCAGTCAACCTCATCCACAGTAATGGTGGAGACTATGATAACGGCGGAGTCGACTTCTTCAATAACGGAGAACTGACTAAAGAAAATGCAGCTTTAACTATCCGAGTAAGTGAGTCACTTAGAAAAAATCCCGAAAACGTTGTTTCAGGTAAAGACCTTAATAATACTTTTTCAGGTGATGGATCAAGGGCTCAAGCAATTTCCGGACTTCAGTACCAGAATCTGTCTCTTAATTCAGAGAGCTGGGCGTTCAATCAGGACTCGATGAAAATTGAAGGATCAGGTGTCGGTTCAACATTGTTCAGTCGCTACAACAGTATGGTTACTAAGATGGGTATAGTCAAACAGCAGGAAGATAATATGCTGGACACTCAAAGTGCCTTGATGCACTTGCTGACACAAAGACGTGAATCAATTTCCGGCGTGGATATCAATGAAGAAGTCGTAGATATGATTAAATACTCTAGTGCCTTTCAGGCAAATGCTCGTGTGCTTCAGACGATTTCCGACATGCTCGATACATTAATTAATAGAACAGGGGTATAAAAATGAGAATAACTAACTCCTTAATGTCTCAAAGTTTTTTATCAAATCTAAACAAAAATTCAAACAGTGTCTTCCGATATCAGGAGCAGTTGTCTTCAATGAAACAAGTCAACCGCCCGAGTGACGATCCGTTAAGGGTATCAAAAATTCTTGATCTGAAAAATGAAATCAAGCAGAATCAGCAGTACAAAACGACAATTAGTGATTCCATCGATTTTACAAACGTTCAGGATTCAGCGCTAGACAGCATGACTTCATCACTTCAAAGAATTTACACATTGACCCAGCAGGCTGCAAATGGGACATTTAACACTGATGACAGACAAGCGATAAAAGCTGAAATTATGAGTGAAGTCGAAACAATGGTCGACTCCTTAAATACAAACTTTGGCGGACGCTATATTTTCGGTGGACAAGCTAGTTCTGACAAACCTTTTTCAGTTAATAAAGAAAATGGTGGGTTTGAACTGGTATTCAACAATCCCGATGGCGCTCCGAATGGTAATGTGTCTAAGAAAATCGGTAGAGGTGTGATGGTAGAGCTGCAGACTGATGGGGCTAAGTTGTTTAACGCTTTTACGGATGATGGAGGTAATGCACAAGATTTAAATGCCTTATTCTCTGACTTATTTCAGGCACTAGATTCTGATGATACCGAAGCATTAGGCGGTCGTTTGTTAAGTGGTGTTGACAGAGCTATAAATAACACAGTTAATCAGCGAACAAATATTGGTGCCATTCAAAATCGATTGATTGCAGCTAGAGATCGTAATGAAGCAGAGTATTTAAACCTGGAAACCACACGATCAACTACTGAAGATATAGATTTGGCTGAAACATTTATGAAGTACTCTATGCAGATGGTCTCCTACCAGGCATCTTTAAATATGGGAACAAGAATACTACAGACAAATATACTAGACTATGTACGTTAATAAAATTGACTGAAGCCAATGGCTTTGGTCTTTTTTTCAAAAAAAGTAAAAAACTTAAAGAAATGACTTAACAAAGATAGGGTCCTTCCGATAGTAAGTGTAGAAGGCGATGAGCCTTAAAAACAAACACAAATGGAGGAAAACAATATGCGTATTAATACAAACACAGCAGCTATGAATACATACTCACGTTTGACACAAGCAAACGGAGCTAGAAGTAATTCAATGGCTAAACTATCATCAGGACTAAGGATTAACAGAGCAGGCGACGACGCAGCAGGACTTTCAATCTCTGAAAAAATGAAAAACCAAATTTCTGGTCTTAGACAAGCTACTAGAAATGCTCAAGATGGGATTTCATTGATTCAAACAGCTGAAGGCGCATTGAATGAAACTCATTCAATTCTTAACCGTATGCGTGACCTATCTGTTCAAGCAAACAACGGCACAAACGCTGATGAAGACTTAGCAGCGATCCAAGCTGAAATGGATGAATTAGTTGCAGAACTCGATAATATCGCAGGTACAACTCAGTTTAACGGTACGACACTGTTAGACGGGGCTGGTGTCCAAGGTTTGACACTTCAAATCGGCGCAAACTCTGGTGAAACCTTGACATTAGACATTGCTGACATGTCTTCTACAGGACTAAATGTTACCGGACTTGATGTGGGAACAGATGCATCTGCTGCAATCACTGCATTAGATAAAGCAATCACTACTGTATCTAAACAACGTTCTGAACTAGGTGCTACTCAAAACCGCCTAGAACACACAATCAACAACCTAACTACAACTAAAGAAAACTTGTCTGAAGCTAACTCACGTATCCGTGACGTTGATATGGCTGAAGAAATGATGGAATTCACTAAGAACAACATCCTTTCTCAAGCTTCAACTGCTATGCTTGCACAAGCTAACCAAATGCCTCAAGGGGTTCTACAATTACTGGGATAATTCCGATAATTGGATAGTAAGTATTAAATTTTAGTCAGAACCGAAGCGGTGGGTTGCTGCTTCGGTTCTGTTTTACATAGTGAGCAATATGAAAACTATTACTTTATCAGAGGAGCTGGATTAAATGAGTCAGCGTATTGAGTCTATTGATGCAATTAAAACGATCGACCGGGTTTTACATTCAAATAAAAGTGCGGTATCCTATTCTGGTGACCGTTATGTGGAGCCTATTAAAGCTGTGGAAGGAATCGATACCTCTTTCGACCGCGTACAGTACGAACCGGCTAAAGAGCAGGTGCAAAAATGGGTGGATGAAGCCCAAAATGTCTTGCAGCGCGTTAATGCTCACCTATCATTTAAGATACATGAAGGTACCGGGCGGACACTCGTTCAAATCGTAGAAAAAGGCACTGATGAAGTAATTAGAGAAATTCCACCTGAAAAAATGCTTGATGTCATTGCAGGTATATGGCAATGGGCAGGCGTTGTAGTAGATAGAACGGAGTGAAATAAATGAACGTAATGGGCTTATACTCAGGTATAGATATGAGCATGGTCGAACAGATTATGGAGGCGGAACGAGCTAGAGGCGCTCGTTTTACTCAACAAAAAGAAAAGTATACGAAGTCTCAAAATGCATGGAGAGATATGAATACCCGTCTGGATTCTTTATATAAGCGTCTGGAAGATCTTCAGCAACCAGATACTTTTAATTCTAAGTCAGTGAAAATGACTGGTCCATCTAACGTTGGAGTAACTGCGACCAGTTCTGCAGCAACTGGTCATTACCGTGTTCAAGTTCAGCAATTAGCCACGCAAACGCGTTTGGTAGGTGGAAAAGTTAATATTCCTGAGGACGGAGACATACGTACAGCTCTTGGACTGACTAAAGGTGAAATCACTTTAAAAATCGGTGAAGATAAAACTGAAACGATAGAGATAGATGAGACTGACAGTTTGCGTTCGATAAGTGATAAAATCAACAACTCTACAGCTAACTCGGGAATAAGATCATCCATTGTTGATAATCGATTAATCCTTACACATACTGAATATGGCGAAAAGACCCTTGTGGTCGGTGGATCACTTGCGAATGATTTGAGATTTGATGGCGTAACAGCAGTTATTGGACAAGTGTCCAAGTTTACGATAGATGGCTTATCTATTACTCGTTATTCCAATACCATTGATGACGTCATTGAAGGATTGACATTTAATCTGACTAATGTACACAATGAAAATGACTCTACAGTGATCTCAGTTACCGAGAATTTGGATAAAGCGGCAGAAGCCCTTCAAAAGTTCGTTGACCAGTATAATTCAACACAAAGCTTTATCAGGTCTCAGCTTAGCGTTGGTGATCCTTCAGCAGAAAACAACCAGACCGGAATGTTAACTGGAGACGGGACACTGATGCGTCTTCAATCAAGTCTGCGGTCTATGATGACTAGTTCAAAATCACATGGGACATCTATAAATGGACTACAGGGTCTAGGCGTAACCATCGACCGTAACGGAACAGCCAGTTTTGATCGTACTGTGCTGGATAAGCAAGTTAGGAACAATCCTGATGAAGTATCGCGATTCTTTTCGTCCAGTGAACGTATAATTGAGACAATAGAAGATGACGAAGTAAATCTTGTAACTAATACGCGTACAGAACGCAAAGGCTTCTCTCAAGATATGCGTACATTCGTCAATCAGTATATTTCCAGCTCCAATGGCATCATTAAATCTAGACGCGACACATTCGACCGTATGATACGAGATGTAAATGACCGTATTACTCGTTTTGAAGAACGCCTGGAGATGCGAAGAAACCGTTATATCAGACAGTTTACTGCTCTTGATACAGCTATGATGCGAGCAGAGTCTCAGATGAATTTCATGTTCAGTCAGTTAGGTATGAATCAGAATAATTAAGGAGAAACAGCTGATGACACCGAGTACAAGTACGATATTCACACTAAAAAAAGAGCACCTTCAGGAGATGTTGGATCGTCTGGTCAATTGGGATCAGTCAGCTGATTCCGCTCAGGACGTTCTGGATCAAAATCAAGCTACCATTGAAGAAATCATCGAACTGGATAAGGATCTTTCTTCAGATGAAATGTCGAACTTTACTGAAAATAACAGACAGCTTATCGAGCAGGTCATTTCAGCTCAGGAGCATCTGATCACAATCATAAAGAAAGAGTCAAAAGAGCTGTCTAAGCAAATGAAGCAAGTTAATAAGCGAGATAAAGTAGTCAGCCATTATATGGACAAGGAAGAGTCACTCTTCGTCGACCGAGAAGTGTAAGAAAGGAAAAAGCTATGAGTTATACATCTGCTTCAAAAGTATATAAGAAAAATCAGATCGAAACAGCTTCACCTAAGCAGTTGGTAGTCCTTCTCTATGAAGGTGCCATCAAATTCATTCGTTTGGCAGAATTGTCCGTCGAAAAAGAAGACTTCAACAAAGTGAACACGAATCTGATCAAAGCACAGGATATTGTAACTGAACTGATGGTGTCACTCAACCATCAGGAAGGTCAAAACGCGATTGCCAGTGAACTTCAATCATTGTACTCATTTATTCTCAGCCAATTGATACAAGCCAATCTAGATAAAGACCAGAAGAAGATGTCAGAAACACGTCACTTGATGTCTGAACTTCTGGAAGCCTGGGCCAGCATTTGATGTTGGTCTTTTTGTATGTTTATAACCGGTTCTCATAGCGTCTACAGAATTACGTACGTAACGTTATTGAAATAATACTAAGAATTGACGATTCATCAATTTTTTCATCATTTTTAAAATAGATGGGTAATATTATTTAGTAGAGAGTTAACTGAAATCATTGAACATTTAAAAATAGTGCACGTTCACAAAAATGTCATAATATACAATTAGTAATATATAATCATTTATCACAAAAAAAGTATGACGAAATTAACCATAACTAGTGCTATTCTATTTCACATGGTTTAGTATTTTTGTTGGTCTGATAACCTTTTTGAGTATCAAACGATATTTGAGAGATGAATGAAAAAAGTTACAATTTTAATTAAAAAGAAATAAGATGTCACAAATCACCATACTAAAGCGGTTTTATGTAAAAAAACCTGTTGCGGCTAGTGATTTTGTTCGATAGAATTATCCACGTTGCTAAAATAATTAGTATATTTATACAGATGTGTTATTTTATCGAGGTGAAAATATGTTTACTGGAGCCAATGTCAGTTTAATCAAGAATGCTTTAAATGCTTCTTCAATGAGACAGGAAATGATTTCTTCTAATATTTCAAACGTTAATACACCTGGATATAAAGCTAAACGGGTGGAATTCGAAGATGTCTTGAAGAAAACGATGGACGGATCAGCTATGAGAAGTACACACGATAATCATTTCGGCGTGTCGGACTTATCAGCTGTCAGTCCTCAAATTAAAGAACAGACTGGAAATCGTGTAAGAGAAGATGGAAATAACGTCGCAATCGATACAGAGATGGCTGAGCTGTCTGCCAATGCTATCTATTATCAGGCACTGACGACTCAGTTGAGTAATCACTATGGAACGATTCGTTCTGTATTACGTTAAAGATGAGGAGCAGAACTAATGTCTATATTTAATTCAATGCAGATCAATGCCAGCGGACTGACTCTTGAGCGGTTCAAGTTGGATACGATCTCGACTAATATTGCCAATGTGAATACAACACGTACTGAAGATGGCGAAGGACCTTATATCAAACAGACTGTAGAATTTGAAGAAAACCTTAAGCGGATGACGTCCGGCTTTACAGGCGATACGGCTACTCGAAGTGCGGGTGTGCGTATTACCGGAGTCGAGGCCGATGAAGAGAATGTTCGTATCGTGTTTGAACCGAATCATCCGGACGCTGATGAAGAAGGCTACGTCGTTTACCCGAATGTCGATATGGCCGATGAAATGGTCAATATGATGACCGCCATCCGCACCTATGATGCCAATGTCACAGCAGTCAACAGCAGCAAAGATATGTTGAAGCGTGCACTAGAAATCGGCAGACAAGGCTAACAAATAATTATACTAGAGGAGTATGACATGTGATCAATCCAATGGATCAGCTATACACACAAGCGCTCAATCAAGTCAACAATGCAAGACCAAATAATCTTGTAAATACAGAAGAATCAAACCCAGCAGAGTTTACCAACCTTTTGAAAGATTCTCTGATGACCCTGGAAGGGAAGCAAGCTGAATCTGCACAAGCCGTTCAGTCCCTGATCGATGGTACAGCAGACGACTTACATACAGTAATGATTAAAACAACCGAAGCTCAACTCTCTCTAGAAGTCGCAGTACAGATGCGAAACAGATGTTTAGAAGCATATAACGAAATAAAGAATATGCAGTTCTAGTTTATTTAACGTTATTTTTAGAGGGAGAGTCATAAATGAATAAAGTAAAAGACATCGGCACATCGATTAAGGATGGGTGGCAGCAGCTAGAAGAAAAAAAACGTAAACGCCTCATCATTCTTGTATCGGTTGCTCTGATTTTACTGGGCACGATCGGCTACTTCACTCAAAGAAGGCAGTATACTGTTCTGTTTTCCAACCTGGAAGAGGCTGATGCGGGTGCAATCGTAGAAGATCTGAATGCTCAGAATATGGACTACCGTCTTGAGGATAACGGAACAACGATTCTGATTGACGAGAAGCAAGTAGATAACTACAGAATTAACTTGGCAGTGAACGGGATGATGCCCGAACATTCGACCGGATTTGAAATATTTGATAATACGAATATGATGACAACGGATGATGACCGTCAGATTATGTATCAGCGCGCACTGACTGGAGAACTTGAACGCTCTATTTCTTCGCTGCAGCAAATCGATTCTGCGAAAGTCATGCTGTCTCTACCAGAAGACAGCATTTTCCAGAATCCGGCTTATCGAAGTGAAGCGTCTGCTTCAATAGTCGTTCAGACAAGGGGAACCGTTTCCCAGCAGAACATTCAGGGGATTGCGTCTCTAGTAACGGGAGCTGTTGACAGACTGCCTATGGAAAATGTTCAGATTGTTGATACGAACGGCAATTTGTTGAGCGGGTTCCTTCAATCAGCTGGGGAAGGCATGGCTTCCCCAGCTGACTTATCTTCTAACCAGCAGGGAATCAAGCGGTCGTATGAGAAAGATCTGGAAGAACGGATCTTGTCTCTTCTGGCACCTGTCTATGGATATAACAATTTAAGAGTCGTTGTCAATGCGTCGATGAACTTTGATGTCATTGAAGGTGAGAGCATTGAATTCACTGCTCCGATGACGGGCGAAGATGATGAAAACAGAGAAGGCCTTATAAGAAGTCAGACAGAGAGTTTTGACGGGGCGAGAGATATGCTGGCCGGACTAATAGCCGGTGGAGAAATGCCGGTTGCCGAAGATGGAGATGAAGATTTGTCATCTTCTCTTGACCGGACAATCAACTATGAACTGGATCAGGTGACTGAACGCTATGTCCGTGCACCAGGTGTAGTCGAAGCAATCAATGCATCAGTGGTTGTCAATCAGAATGCTGGAGTTGTACCTGCAGAACCGCAGATCAGCAGGATCATCAGTCGTGCACTTGGGCTGGATAATCAGGCAGAGATTCCTCTCCCTGGAGATGTAACCGTTGAGATATTACCATTTGCTGAAGGTGAAGATCTGGCAATTGGTGGGGGAGACGGCATTATGGATGAACTAGTGAACTTCCTGACATCAAGCTGGTTGTTTATGTCACTTGGTTTAGTACTAGTCATTGTGGCTATTGCAGTTCTGACACTGTTGAAACGTGGAAAAGAAGCTCAGCAGGCTGAAGAGATGGCAGTTCAGGAAGCTATCCAGCCAGAGCCAGTACTTGTACCGGAAGTGGATCCGATCGAACAGATCGACAAAGAAAACGAAGTGCTTCAGCATAAGAACAAAGTTATGTCTGAAAAAGAAGACCGCGTTCGCACTCAGGCAAAAGAGAACCCTGAGCTGGCTGCTGAATTAATGAAAGTTTGGTTAAAAGACTAGAAAGGGTGTCCTTAATTGGCTGAAACAACTGAAAAATTAGCATCCTCTAAAGAAATGGACGGCATACGCAAAGCAGCTATATTTATGATCTCGCTGGGGCCTGAAACCTCAGCGCAGATCATGAAACAGCTGCCGGATAAGTTTATACAAAAAGTCAGCTATGAGATCGCCAATATCGATCACGTCAGTCAGAAGGAAAGAGAAGACATCATTAATGAGTATCTGGAAATGTCCCAGGCCAGAGAATATATTCTTGATGGAGGCTTCGATTATGCCAAAACGTTGCTTAATAAGGCCTTAGGGACTCAGAGAGCGAAAGAAGTCATTGACATGCTGAACCAGATTCAACTGAGGGAGCGGCCATTCAACATCGCTCGAAAAGCCGACCCTGCCCAGCTGACTAACCTGCTTTTAGGCGAACAGCCACAGACAGTCGCACTGATCCTCTGTTATATGCAGCCGGATAAAGCGGCTCAGATTCTGATTAACTTCCCCCCTGAAAAACAGTCGGAAATCGCAGAACGTATTGGTACGATTACCAGTACATCCCCAGCTGTGATCGAAAAAATTGAAAAGGTCATTGAGAGTAAATTCTCTACATATATTGAAAACGACACTGAAAATGTCGGAGGTGTATCGACACTGGTCGAAATCCTCAACCAGGTCGGCCGTACTACTGAGAAAGCCATCGTCGGTGAACTGGAAGAACGTCAGCCTGAACTGGCTGAAGAAGTTAAAGCAAGTCTATTTACTTTCGAAGATATCATCTCTTTACAGAAGAGCGATGTTCAAAAGGTTCTTCGAGAAGTCAGCAACGACGATCTTGTCCTGGCGCTCAAAGGGGTGTCCGACGAGCTGCGTGACTTTATTTTTGACAACTTGTCCACCAGGGCAGTGGAAACCCTTAAAGAGGATATGCAGTTCATGGGACCTGCCCGTCTGTCTGCGGTTGAAGAAGCCCAGCAGAATGTGGTCACGGTTATCCGCCGTTTAGATGAGTATGGGGAAATTTACATTATGCGAGGCGATCAAGATGCCATCATCGAGTAGGATTATTAAATCTGTTCAGGCAAACGCAAGACAGGACAGCGACTGGATCATTGATACAGCTTATCAGTACGAAGAAGAGGCTGAAGAGTACGAAGGCTATAATCAGGAAGCCGCTGATGAACTGGCCCAGGCTAAGCAGAAGAGTTCTCAGCTTATTCAAAAAGCACAGACTGAAAAAGAGATCATGATTCAGGAAGCTGCAGAAGAAATCGCCCGTCTGAAAGAAGAGGCGTATCGGGAAGCATTCGAAGCCGGTCGAAATGACGGCTTTACACAAGGATTTAGGGAAGGACAGTCCCAGGGGTTCGAAAAAGGAAAAGCGGACAGCCAGGAGCTGATGAGTCAGGCAAGAGCCATGATCACAGAAGCTCAGCTTAATATTGAAGAGTATATTCAGGATAAAAAAGACAGCCTGCTTTCGCTTGCGATCCACATGGCTCAGAAAATCGTTCAGGAACAGCTTGACCTGACGCCGGACGGGATTATGGAACTGGTCCATCCAGTCCTTCATCAGCTTGACCGGAAAGAGGATTACGTCAGTCTGACTGTGCATTCTTCAAAGAGGAAAGAGTTGAGAGAACGCCTGCCTATGCTGGAGAAGAATTATCCAGGTGTCAGATTTGTCGTTTTTGGAGATGACAATATCGACCCGTTGGGCTGTATCGTTGAAAGTGCACATAAAGTTGTAGATCTTCAAGTCAGAAAACAGCTGGAAACTATGGTGGAAGAGATGAAAGAAAGAGAACGTGAGATGAATTGATCGATATTCCATTCGAGTTATATCATGAAACGTTGAATAAAAAGGCCGTGGCACTGAAGCACGGGAAAGTCAGCCAGGTCATAGGACTGATAATAAAAGTCGATGGTCTTGACGCCTTTATTGGTGAAGTCTGTGAGATCGAAATCAAGTCCCGATCGAAGACGGTATTAAGTGAGGTCGTTGGATTCGTCGATGAAACGGTTCTGTTGATGCCTCTGGATGATCTGGACGGCATCGGTCCCGGATGTCTTGTTCGGCCTACTGGAAAAGCACTTAAAATAGAAGTAAGTCCCGATATGCTGGGCAAAACATTCGATGGACTGGGCCGGCCACTGAGTCAGGACGCTTTGGAAAACACTGCAACTTATGATGTGAACCGGGCCTCACCAGATCCCTTTAAGCGGCCAAGAATCAATACGATCATGCAGACCGGTGTTAAAGCGGTCGACGGCATGCTGACTGTTGGCGAAGGACAGAGGATGGGGATTTTCGCCGGATCCGGTGTCGGTAAATCAACACTCCTGGGCATGATGGCCAGATACAGCGACGCTGATGTGATCGTTATCGGACTGATCGGGGAACGTGGCCGGGAGGTTCTGGAGTTCATTGAAAATGACCTTGGTCCAGAAGGCTACAAGAAATCCGTCGTCGTCGCAGCCACGTCCGATCAGCCTCCACTAGTCAGACTTAAAGGCGCATACGTTGCAACTGCAATCGCCGAATATTTCAGAGACCAGGGTAAGAAAGTTGTCCTCATGATGGATTCAGTTACTCGTGTCGCTATGGCACAACGTGAAATCGGTCTGGCTACTGGCGAACCGCCGACCACTAAAGGATATACGCCTTCCGTCTTCACGGTTCTGCCAAAGCTTCTGGAACGTAGCGGAAACGCCGAATCAGGATCAATCACGGCTTTCTACACAGTACTGGTTGAGGGTGACGACATGAATGAACCGATTGCGGATTCTGTTCGAGGGATTCTGGATGGGCATATTATCCTTTCCAGACAAATCGCTTCAGAGAACCATTATCCGGCAATCGACATTCAAAACAGTCTCAGTCGATTAATGAAAGAACTCGTCTCAGACAGTCATGATGAAACGGCAGGCAAAATAAGAGAAAACCTGGCCACTTATAGAGAATCCAAAGACCTGATCGACGTGGGTGCTTACCAGCAGGGGTCCAATCCGATTGTTGACCAGGCGATCAGACTGAACCAGCCAATCAAATCATTCTTAAAACAGAAGACGTCAGAATCGTATGACTTTGAAGACACAGTTCAGGCTATGCGAGCTGTTCTGAATAATCAGCCGATAAGATAAGGAGTAGATTGAATGCAGAATTACCGTTTTTCAATGGAAAAAGTACTCGACTGGCGGGAAGACCTGGAAGAAGAAGCCCAGCGGGTCGTGAAGGAAAAAGAAGATGCCGTCCTAATGGAGCAGGCCAGACTTGACAAAATGGTGTCTGAAAGCAGACGACTTAAAAGTGAGAACCTGTTTAAAAGCAGCATCGATCATCTGAAACGTCACAGTCTATACAAAGACCTGCTTGATGACAAAATCATCAGGCAGCGCCTGTCTCTACAGAAAGCGGAGCAGGAGCTTGAACAAGCTAGACTCGGTCTCCAGCTAGCCCATAGAGACAAGAAGGTCATGCAGAAACTGGATGAAAAAGAACATTACCGCTTTAAGGAAGAAGAAAAGAAAAAAGAACAGTCCCAGCTGGATGAACTGACCACCCTGACTTACGGCAGACCATCCCTGTTTTAAATTACATAAGTGACAGTGAAGGGAGGTGAATACGATAGAAATCGCAGCCTTAACCCATTTAAAGACACTCAGTGTTAAAAATAATGAATCTTCTGATGTGGATCAGACGCTTTTCTCTAAAAAAATGGAAAAATTTTCTACCCAGAAAGGCACTCAGGACTCTAAGGATTTAAAAGGTGAATCGTCCCAGACACCGCTTGAATCTGAAGAAATCGAGGATCTTACAGAAGAGGAAGAAGTAGATTTTACACTCATTCATCCTTTCGTCAGACTTCATCAAGGTCTGGAAGAGCTGCCTGTCGAATTAGGTATCACTGCCCTACATAATCAAACCATTGAAGAAAGTGATACTCAAGAGGTACTGAATACTCCCAAAGTAATCAGTACGATTTCACAGTCAGATTTAACTGGTTCACAGATTAATGAAGATCCTTCTGTCTTAAATAAAGAAGTGGATATCTTAATAGAAGAAGGTACTGGTGAAAACATTCAATATGTAGAGACAGAAAATATATCGCTGAACGGCACTCAAAGACTTGAAGAATCTGCAAAGGATGCTTTTAATGACGCATCTAAGCCAGCTCATTCAGATAATAAGCAAGTAGATGATAATAATGAATTAACATCAATTGACTCTATATCTTCTAAAACTAGTTCAGTCGAGTATGAACAGACAGCGGCACGGAAAAATCCGTCTGACTTTGATAGCAATCTAGAAGGTGCACGAGAACAGAAAAATGATTCATTAGAAAGAATGACGGTGCAGTCAGAAAACTCCACAGAAGATATGGAAGGCCAAGAAAAAGATTTGATTTTTGAACCAACTATAAATTCTTCTGTAAAAGAGTCTGACACTCAGAATAGTTCAATCGATATGAAGTCTTTAGAACAGAACCTTTCTCAAATAGCATCTACAGATAAACAGATAGTCAAGGACAGCCCGAAAGTCGAGGCACAGCCATCAACACCAGTAACTCAGGAACAGAGTCTTGAGGTGATAAGTGAGATGCTGATGACTGTCAGTACAGAAAAAAGTGGAGAAAAGATTTATAACTCTACTTTAACTCTTACTCCAGAAACTTTAGGAGAAGTAAAAATTGAACTGATTTATACCAAAGATGGGATAAGTGGCCAGCTTGTTTTCAGCTCTGAAGAATCAAAAGAGTGGATGGAGAAGCAATGGAATCAGTTGAAACTGCCGCTGGAAACGAAGGGTATCTTTATGAATCAGTTTGAGTTTTCAGTTGTGGAACCATCTGCCGTTTTCAATCAGAATGCAGACACATTTGCACAATCCGGTCAGCAGTTTAATCAGCAGTCACAGCAGCAGTCATCAAGTGCTTCACAAACGTCATACGATAGTCGACTTGTAAAAGAAAGTAATGAAGAAAAAGATAATGGAACTGACTCAGAAACTGAGAGAACAGGACTAAATTTATATGCATAAGAAAAGGAGCAGATCATGACTATTCCATCAAATATGATGATCGGATCTTTAAAGTCGATCCAGCCAGAAGCAGAGACACGTCAGAATTCTGATCTTGATATGGAGCAGTTTTTATATATCATAGCAAATGCCATGAGTATGCCTTCATTTGACGGACAGGGAAGCGGCGGCGGTTCTGAGACAGATTATATTGGACAAATGGTCCAGTTCGGTATGCTGAACGCTGTTAATGATTTGAACGACACCATGCAGACGAGTATGCTGATGAACCAGCAGCAGCAGGCACTAAGCCTGGTCGGAAAACAGGTAACCATAGCCGGCAAAGAAGACCAGCTTGTAAAAGGAGCTGTAGAAAAAGTCAGATTCGATGAAGGCTACGCCACTTTAATGGTAAACGGAAAGTTATATCAGATGAACGATGTCATCGAGGTGAGCCAGTAAGATGGTACAGCCCATACAAGGAAATCACCCGATTAAACCTGTCAACAATCATAAAGACATATCTGATCGCAGAATAGATCCTGCTTTCCAGTCATTTATGAAAGAAGCTATCAGAGAAAGCAGTACCCTCACTGAAGGTGTGACCTTTTCGAATCATGCTCAGAAGCGTCTCGATCAGCACGGCTTCAAACTGAACCAGAATGATTTACATTTACTGGAAGAGGCTGTTGAAACGCTTGAGGCAAAAGGGTCCAGGCAGTCACTGATTCTCTACGATGATCTGGCTCTCATTGCCAGCATCAAGAATAAAACAGTTATAACTGCATTAAAAGCAAACGAAATGAATGATGTCACTAATATAGACAGCGCAATACAGATAAACAAAAATAGATAAACGTAAAAGCCGGACTGAAAAGACGCTTTTTTCTGATGACCGACCGATTCAGAAACGTTTAAAAATGGAGGAAATCACATGTTAAATTCAATGTTCTCAGGTATTACAGGAATGAAAGGCCAGCAAACTAAAATGGACGTTATAGCTAACAATATCGCTAATGTGAATACAACGGGATTTAAATCCCAGCGTGTCCGTTTTCAGGATATGATTTCTCAGACTAATGCCAATGCGCAAGGCCCGAACAATAACGGCCGAGGCGGAATAAATGCTCAGCAGGTGGGACTCGGAACACAAGTTGCAGCGACTGACATGATGATGCAAGGTGGTTCACTTCAGTTTACCGGACGTGCACTTGACTTCGGTATTCAAAACGGGGACAATTCATTTTTTGTTGTCAGCCAGGATGGTGGTCAAAGTGGACTGATGCAGTACACGCGTGACGGCGGATTCTATACTGATAATGAAGGAAATCTTACGACATCAAACGGTTTCCGTCTGATGGGATATACAGCAGCTAATGGAGAATTAGTACCTGCTGATTCTTACAACCAGGATACTAGTCTTCAAGGCGGACTGACAGCACTATCTATCCCTCAGGTCAGAGACGGCTTAACTTTACAGGGCTTCAGTATTGACAGTACCGGGACTATTCTTGGAACGTACAGCGATGGGAATGCATATGTCATTGGACGAATCGCCCTTTCAAACTTCTCCAACCCGGATGGCCTTGTAAAAGCAGGAGAGAATATCTATAACCAATCTGCTAACTCAGGTGTTCCTCAGTTTGGTGGACCTTCTGATGACGGATTCGGTGTCGTTCGTTCTGGATTTTTGGAAATGTCAAACGTCGATCTGGCAACAGAGTTTACAGAAATGATTGTTGCGAGTCGTGCTTTCCAGGCCAACAGCCGAAGCATTACTACGTCAGATGAGATGCTGCAGGAACTGATCAACCTGAAACGTTAATTGATAAGCCGGGACGGATAACCGATTAATGGCTTACCGTCCTGACTACTTAATCAGACTGAAAAGAGGCTTAATATGATTGCGTTAAGAACAGTTTCAGGAAAAGAATTTTACCTGAACAATGATTGTATATTAAAAATAGAACGGGATTTTGATACGCTGATTACTCTTGTGGATCATAAAACACTTAGAGTATTGGATACACCTGAAGAAATTGCCGAAAAAGTAATAGTATTTAAACAAAAAATTTATCAGTCATCGATGGGAGTGTAAGAAGTGAAACGAAATTTATTACCCGTTATTGGGTTAGTAGTAGGTCTCGGATTAATATTTGCCTCAATGGCAGCTGACGGTTCCTTGCTTCGATACTTTGATGGACCTTCTTTAATTATAACGTTTGTTGGGTCTTTATCAGCCATCATGATCAGTTTTCCATTAAGCACATTAAAAAAAGTTCCTGCATTATTGAAAATGCTCATGTTTGCACCGGATGAAAATCGCTGGGGATTGATTGAAACGCTAACTCATTTAGCTAAAAAGAGTCGCACAGAAGGCATACTGGCTCTTGAAAATGAGATTAAAGATCTTGATAATCCTGTTTTGATCCATGGACTGGAAATGGTTGTAGATGGAACAGATATCGATACGATTGAAGAAATTTTAAACGTAGAATTGGAACAAACTGAAGATCGACACTCTGTTGGCCAGCAAGTATTCATTAAATGGGGAGAGTATGCTCCTGCTTTTGGTATGATTGGAACTTTGATCGGACTGATTGCCATGCTTGGAGACCTGCAGGATCCTGCTTTGATTGGTTCAGGAATGGCTACTGCCTTACTAACTACTTTTTATGGGAGTCTTCTGGCTAATATTGTCTTTCTGCCGATTGCAAAAAATCTGGAAATTCAGACGGCCAATGAAATGAAAACGAATGAAATGATTGTTGAAGGGGTTTTGGCTCTTCAAAGAGGAGACAACCCTAGAGTAATTGAACAGAAACTTCAGAGCTTTTTGTCTCAGACTGACAAGAAAAGAAAAAAAGAAGAGCAAAAATCTGTAGAAGTAGCTCAAGAATTTTAAGATTTTGATATGTATTAAGGTTAGGAGAAAAAGATGGCTAGGAAACGAACTAAAGTTAAAAAAGAAGAAGCAGCAGCGGGTTCCCCTGCATGGATGACAACCTTTTCTGACTTAATGTCTTTGCTTTTAACATTCTTTATTTTACTGTTTTCAATGTCTATGGTAAATGAAGAACGCTTTAGAGAAGCAGCAGAATCGCTGCGTATAGCTATTGCTGGAAGCAGCAGTGATTCAATTCTGGATAACAGCGGAGAGACCGTTGGAGATCTGGATTTTGAAGAGTATGGCGACCTCAATGAATATGAGGGTATGGATCCGGAAGAAGTTTCAGCAGAAGAAACACCTATAGACCCGAACTATGTTCCTGAACAAGTTCTTGAATTATATGACACCGTTAATCTTTTTCTCGAAGAAGAAGGACTTGAAGCTGATGTCACCTTATCAAGAGATCAGGAAGGTGTCTATATAGATATCCAGGAAGCCATCATGTTTGACTCTGGCTTGGCCGACCTGAAAGATAATGGGCAGGAAACGTTGAGTCGTCTGTCAGGACTGTTCGAGCTCTTTGACAATGAAGTTATTATCGAAGGGTACACAGATGATGTTCCAACGGGTGGAGGAAGATTCGAAACGAACTGGGAACTGTCCGTAGCCAGGTCAGTGACCGTATTAAGATATTTGTACGAAAATCATGACATTGAACCAACTCGCTTGTCTGCCCGTGGGTACGGGGAATACAGGCCGATCGTACCGAATGATTCGGCAGCGAACCGGGCGCTTAATCGTCGGGTTAACATTGTAATTGTTCATGATGACAGAGAGGAAGTTCCAAGTGGCACAGAATAGTGAACAGTCGAAAAAGAAAAAAGTAAGAAACTTAGTGATAGGGATCGTAGCTGGGGTGATTGTCCTTGTAGCTGGTATGGGAATAGGAATCACAGTCTTTGGTGAACCAGGAGAGGAATCACTGATGAGCCGCTTCAGGTCGTTAAATGAAGCACAGGCGACCGAGATTGCCATCCCACTGGATGAATTTATAGTAAATGTTAAAGGGGAAACAGCTCGAAGTCAGCCGATCGTCAGAATGGAGATCACTGTCACGAGTATGGATGATGACGCATCAGAAATAATCGCTACCGATATCGCAAAAGTAAGAGATGCTGTGATTCACGTTGTATCAAGTCAGTCAGTTTCTACCATTATGGAAGAAAAAGATGGCGAGTTCATCATCAAAGATCAGATCAAAGACAGAATCAATCAGTCTTTTGATAATGAACTGATAGAAGACGTCTATGTGACGAATATACTGATTCAAAAATAAGAGAGATGAGATGAGGAAATGGATATAATGGATATTTTCCAGATGATTACAGCTTTGGTTGTGATTGTGTTTTTAGCTAATTTCTTGCTGAAGAAACTAAACGGCATCCAGCAGCCATCGAGCCAAGTCATAAAAATAATCGAGCGGGTACAGGTTTCCAAATCTTCTTCTCTCTGCATTGTTCAAGTCGAGTCGGAATACATGCTGATGAGCATTTCCGAAACTTCTAATGAGGTCATCAAGACATTTACTAATGAAGAAAAGGAAGCGATCCAGCAGCGTCTGGCTAAGAAGCATCATAGTCATGAAGCAGGACAGCTGACGAGTCAAGTCGCTTCATTATCAAGTAAGAGGTTGGCCACGCTCACTACATATATTAAGAAGTGGAAGAAACAGTACACAGAGTTTCAGAAGAAAGGAACACACAAGACATGACAGAAAATCTGGTAGACGCTTTGACGCTGACTAACGACACGTCTGAAGTCGTCAACTTATATCTTCTGCTTTTTCTGATCGCACTGATCCCTTCCTTTCTGGTACTGACTACAAGCTTTACACGAACAATAATTGTGCTGTCATTTACAAGAAATGCTTTAGGAACACAGCAGAGTCCACCAAACCAGGTGCTGATCGGTCTGGCTCTCTTTCTGTCAGTATTCGTCATGCGTCCAGTGTATCAGGAAGTGAACGAGCAGGCCTTGCAGCCAATGCTGGCAGGGGAGATTACAAGAGAAGAACCGCTGGATATTGCAGAGGAACCGATCAAGACGTTCATGCTCGACCAGACACGGATAACTGATCTGGAACTCTTCGTTCAGCTGAGCGGAGATGATTTCCCTGAAGATCCGGAAGATCTATCGTTATTCACGGTCATTCCGGCTTTTGCAATCAGTGAACTACGGACAGCATTTACCATTGGCTTTCTAATTTTCATTCCGTTTCTCGTCATCGATATCGTTGTGGCAAGTATTTTGATGTCCATGGGGATGTTCATGCTTTCTCCAGTGATGATTTCTCTGCCATTCAAGCTTCTGCTGTTCGTTATGGTTGATGGGTGGTATCTGGTGGTCGAGTCACTTATTGGAAGTTTTTATTAAATTAAAGTTCTCGTAAATTCATTACAAATGTGATCGGTTGTACCAATCTGAGATGTAACAATGAAAGGATATACATATGTCAACACAAAATGTTTTAGATGTCCTCCAGGATGCATTCCTGGTTCTCATCAGAGTAGGTGGACCGGTACTCATCACTGCACTGGTAATCGGACTGGTCATCAGTATTATACAGGCAACGACTCAGATTCAGGAACAGACATTAAGTTTTGTACCTAAACTTTTCGCTATCTTACTGACACTTGTCCTTCTCGGAAATTTCATGCTGAATACACTAGTGGCTTTCACGGATCGACTCTTCTCGATCATCGCAGGATTGTGATGGCATGACAGGAGAAGTACAGCAATTTCTACTGATCATGATCAGATTGACCGTATTCATCTCGATCAGCCCAGGATTTTCACACTCGTCCTTTCCGACTGTCAGTAAAGTGGCACTGTCGACTGGATTAGCGCTACCTGTGATAGGTGCTGTTCCAGCGTTTACAGCTGAACTGACCATGGGAAATTTTTTACTGCTGGGAATAAGAGAACTGCTTATTGGTATGGCACTTGGATATATTACGCTGCTGTTTTTTACGGCAGTTGAGATTGCCGGAACCCTCGTTGATTTTCAGGTCGGTTTCTCTATGGGAGCAATGTATGATCCATCTCTGGGAGTCAACGCATCCTATTATGGACGGATTTATTATTGGATTTCAATCATGATTTTTTTCATAGCAAATATTCATCACCAAGTCATTACAACACTGGTTGAATCGTTTACCTGGGCGCCAATTAGTACGGATCAAGTCATGCTTTCACATATTGGTATGGAAGGCATTGTGCGTCTGTTCGGCCATCTGTTTGCCGCAGCCATTTCACTTGCTATCCCACTTATAATCGTCGCTTTGCTTTCTGAGTTAACCCTTGCTCTGATATCCAGAACAGTTCCTCAGATCAACGTACTGATACTGGGGATGCCGATGAAAACACTGGCGAGTCTGGTATTCATGTTCTTCTTTGTACCACTACTCATGAGAAACATAGGGGCCCTGTTTCCAGACATGATCAGATATATGAACGAATGGCTGTATTCTCTTCAGTAAAGGAGGCGATGACTGATGGCGGCAGATAAAGATGGAAAAACAGAAAAACCCACCCCAAAGAAACTCCGTGAAGCGAGGAAGAAGGGACAGGTGCCGAAAAGTCAGGATTTGTCATCGGCCATATCATTCGGGCTTTTTGCGTTAGGCTTTACTGCTCTGGCCATGTATGTCCTTCAACGAGCCTATGTCTATCTGCAGCAATCCCTTCGTTTCGGGAATGATCCGGCACGGGTGGTTCATGAACTGCCTGCAATGGGAATGAATGCCATCATCTGGTTCATCGTTCTAGCTGCACCGTTTCTAGGCATCGCCTTTTGCACTGGAGTTGTTGGAAATATGGTTCAAGTAGGTTTTCTCTTTACGAAAGAACCCTTAAAACCTAGTTTTAGCAAAATCAATCCAATCAGTGGCTTCAAGAATATCTTTGGTAAAAAGGCACTGTTCGGACTGGTGAAGAACTTGATGAAACTGTTTATTGTCGTAGGGTTTACAGTCTATACACTTTATCAGTCAGCCGTTGTCATCTTGAATGCAGGTAGAGTAGGCACCTTTGCCATCTTTCCTCTAATGATCGAGCTGGTCAGTCAGCTGGCCTTTCGTCTAGCCGTTTTCATGGCTATCCTGGGCATACTCGACTATGTTTACCAGAGGTACGACCATAAAAAGAACTTGATGATGTCCATGCAGGAAATCAAGGACGAGTACAAGGAGATGGAAGGGGACCCTCAGATTAAATCTCAGCGTAAAGCGCGCTACAGAGATATGCTAGCTGGAAATATAAAAGACGTCGCTGAATCAACTGTTCTAATCACCAACCCGACTCACTTTGCTATTGCCGTCCGATATGACCAGACTAAAGATCAGGTCCCAGTCGTCTTAGTCAAGGGTCAGGACCATATGGCACTCAAGATGAGAGAACTCGCCAGGCAGGAAAACGTACCGATTATTGAAAACAAACCGCTCGCAAGAGCTTTATATAAACAAGTTGAACCAATGGATCCAATACCTACTGACATGTATGAAGCAATCGCAGAAATTCTTGCACTGATCTTCCAGGCAGAAGCTAGCAGAAAACACAAGATATAAAAAAGGATGAGTACTTATGAACAACCCGATGGCAGCTAAACGTAAAGCGGCACTAGCCAACACTTTAAATATAATCATTGCTTTTGTCGTCGTCTCTATTATCGGGATCATTATCATCCCAATGCCCACATTTATACTAGATTTCCTTTTAGTTGTGAACATATCATTAGGCATAACGATTCTCGTACTAACTCTGTTTACGCACTCTGTACTGGACTTTCTGAGTTTCCCGACCCTGCTCCTGATTACGACAATGGTTCGGTTGGGTCTGAATGTAAGTTCGACCCGACTGATTCTTAGTCAGGGAGATGCCGGACAAGTGATTGATACGTTCGGTAGCTTTGTAGCAGGTAATAACTACATTGTAGGGGCTGTCCTGTTTGTGATCATCGTCGTTGTTCAGATCATGGTTGTTACAAACGGAGCCAGTCGAGTCGCGGAAGTATCAGCCCGTTTCACACTTGATGCCATGCCCGGCAAACAGATGGCAATCGATGCGGACCTGAACAGTGGTCTAATTACTGAAGAACAGGCAAAACTCAGACGTTCAAACCTTGAAAAAGAAGCCAACTTTTATGGTGCCATGGACGGTGCCAGTAAGTTCGTCAAAGGGGATGCCATTGCCGGAATCATTATCACACTGATCAACTTGATTGGTGGGATTGCCATTCATTCTCTTCAAGGGGACTATACGATAGGGGAAGCACTGGTTCACTTTGGTCAGCTGACTATCGGGGATGGTCTAGTCAGTCAGATCCCTTCGCTTCTGATATCAGTCGCTTCCGGTATCCTGGTTACCCGAACAGCTAATGAAAAAGCCTTCGGAGATACGATCGGTGGGGAGTTGTTCCATACACCTCAGGTCATGTATATCGTTGGTACTCTGATGGTCGTATTTGCCATGGCACCTGGCTTTCCGTTCTTCCCATTCATTCTATTAGCTACTGGCTTGTTCGTCGCAGGTTATCTTGTCAGTGAAAGTCAGAAAGCCACTGAACAGGATCTTGCAGCTCAAAACCTTCAGGCAGCAGCGAGTCGTGAGGCAGAACCCGTCGAGGAATCAGCTTCTCAGTTTCAGGTCGACCGTATTGCCGTTGAGATTGGCTATGGTCTGATTCCGCTGGCAAATGAAGATCAGGAATCCAGCATGACCGACCAGATCGCGGCCATTCGTAAGCAGCTTTCCTATGAACTGGGAATACTTCTGAATCCCATCCGTATAAGAGACAACCTGCAGTTGGCGCAGCATGATTATGTTATTAAGATAAAAGGAAATGAAGTTGCCCAAGGGACCCTTTATCCCGATATGTTTTTGGTCGTTGAACCAGGAGGGATGGAAGAGGAAATCGACGGGATCGACGCAAAAGAACCTGCTTTTGGATTGGATGCGCTCTGGGTAACAGAGAAAAACAAGGAAATTGCAGAACTTCATGATTATACTGTGGTTGACCCGTTAACCGTTCTAGTTACACATGTCAAAGAAGTGATGAAGCAGAATGCGGATGAACTGTTAGGCCGCCAGGAAGTCAAGGAACTGCTCGAAGGGCTGAAAGAGCATTACAGCGTTGTTATCGATGAACTGATTCCTGATATCCTGCAGCTGGGCGACGTTCAGAAAGTCCTTCAGCGCCTGCTTCGTGAAGGTGTGACTATTACGGATCTTGTCACGATTCTGGAGACACTGGCCGATTACGGCAACACGACAAAAGAACATGAAACACTGACAGAATATGTCAGACAGGCACTTAAACGGACCATTGTCAAAGAACACATGGATGATCAGAACACATTGAATGTTCTGGCTGTTCACCCTGAAGTCGAGGAACGTCTGGGGTCAAGCATTCAGAAGTCGACGCAAGGATCGATACCTGTGCTGCAGCCTCAGGAAGTCAATCAATTGTTTGACAGCATCAATCAGCAGAGTGCCATGCTGACGGCTCAAGGGATTCCTTTTGTCCTGCTGACTTCACCGAAAATCAGACCAGCGATGCGAAACCTGCTGTCGTTCAATTTTCCGGACCTGACTGTCCTGTCATTAAATGAGATACCTAATGAATGTGCGATCGAGAGCACTGGAATGGTAAGCATGAATTAGAATGGAGGGAGAACATGGAAGAGCAGCTGAGAAACGACACGGTCATGCAGTATATGCCGCTTGTACATAAAGTGGTTCACGGACTGAAAATCAATAACAAAGAATACGAACATGAAGACCTGGTCAATATCGGAGTGATTGGCTTGATGAAAGCCATAGAGAAGTATGATGATGCCTTAAATGTCCCTTTTATCAATTATGCCTACATGCGAATTAAAGGTGCTATCATCGATGAGATAAGAAAGACATCCAGGGTATCCCGCAATAAAATCAAGGCAGTCAATGAGTATTATGATGCCATCAATTCACTGCAGCAGACCTTGCTTAGAACACCGACAGAAAAAGAAATTTGTCAGCAGATGGGTATCACTGATACTGACCTGAAGAAGATTTATGAAACGGTTCACCAGCTGTCGGATGTCTCCCTTGATGATATTCTATTCGAGGATTCGTCCAGTGAAACGAACATTATGGAAGTCATGAAGGATGAATCGGCAGTTCAAGCGGAAGAAAAACTGATTAAAAAAGAGCAGCTTTCCTTCATGAAAGAAGCCATTCTGACTCTTTCTGAAAGAGAACAGCAGATTCTTCAGCTCATTTACTTTGAAGAACTGAGCATGAAAGAAGTCGGCTACATTTATGATATTTCAACACCGCGGGTTTCCCAGATCCACGGAAAAGCTCTCCTTAAACTAAGAGAAGTGATGAGAAAGGACTATGCACATGATTAGAGGTCTAGATACTGTGTCAGGGAGCTTCAATGTCCTGACCCAGAAACAGAAAAATCTGGCGACAAATGCAGCGAATACGATGACGCCAGGCTACAAGTCCCAGCAGCTGATGACCAGTACCACTGAACAGACAGATGTACATAATTACACTAGAGGGCCTGAATCGAATAGACGCAGAGATGTCGGATCAATTGTCTTCGGCAACCAGCTGGACGAAGCCGTACGAAACTTTTCATCAGGCGGTCTGCAGCTGACGGATCACAAAACTGATCTGGCTGTCAACGGCGACGCCTTTTTCACCGTGCAAAATGATGCAGGTGAACTCCTTTATACAAAAAACGGGAACTTTTCCGTGAATGCCGACGGACAGCTGATCACCCAGGAAGGATACCTCGTCATGGGAATCGAGCAGAACGGCGGCATGTCTCCGATCATGGTGGGAACTGATTTCGAAGAAGCATTCACAGTAAGCAATAATGGCTTTGTCTATACCAATGACCGTAACGTGCCACAGTTCCTGTACATGACCCAGTTTGATGATCCAACCGGCCTGACAAGTGCTGGTGGGACTTTGTTCCAAGGTGACGGCGGAGCACCTGCAGGAAATGGCTTCACGATCGAACAGGGCTACGTGGAATCATCAAATGTCAATATGGTCGATGTGATGAGTGATATGCTACAGATCTCGAGAGAATTTGAAGCCAACCAGAAAGTCCTGCAGTCTGCCGATGAAACACTAAGACGGGCGACTCAGGAAGTCGGACGGACATAATCTGATAAAGGGAGGTAGGAGAGCTAGTGAATATACCATATAGTATTTCTAAAAGTGCCCTGCAGGCGCAGCAGCATAGAATGAACCATGTTGCCCATAATATTTCAAATGTCAATACAACTGGATTCAAGAAAAAGTATGTTCAGTTCAGTGAGCTCATGCATAATGCGGTGACTGAACAGGATGTAAGGTTATCTGAAAATGCCGATCCTCTTTCACTGAATACTGGAGTGCGCATTGCCGGAACGAAAGACAGTTACACCCAGGGTGGGCTGGCTCATACAGGAGACACCTATCATCTAGCTATTGGAGGAAACGGGTTCTTCGGGATCCGTAATGCTGACAACGAACGGCTGCTGACACGAGATGGGGCTTTTCATTTAAATAACACAAACCAGCTCGTTAATGACAGAGGGGACTTGCTGGAAGTTAACTTGACTGTACCGGCTGACCAGTGGGCAGGAGGAACAGTCAGCATCGACAAAAATGGCGACATACTCAGCCTAGTCAACGGACAGTCGACAGTAGTCGGTTCGATTCCACTATTTCTTCCCGCTAACTCAAGTGATATCGAACCGGCAGGAACCAACACGTACCGAGTGGCAGAAGGCGCTGACCTGCTGATATCAAATGCGGATCAGGGAGGCGTAGGTACGATCATGAGCGGGTACCTGGAAGAATCCACTGTAGACCTGGCTCAGAGTATGATGGAAATGATCATGTCTCAGCGTGCCTATTCCCTTAATTCAAAAGTGATGCAGAGCACAGACGAAATATACTCACTGATCAATCAGTTCACTTAATTAAACTAAGAAAAACTTTTCCGAGTTAGAGGAGGACACCCTGATGATCCGATTAATGAATGTATCCAAGCATTATAATAAGACCCAGACTCAGGCACTGAAAAATGTCTCCATTGATATCGATCAGGGGGAATTCGTCTATCTGATCGGTAAAAGTGGCTCAGGCAAATCGACTTTACTCAAGCATCTGTATGGTCAGGTGAAACCTACGAACGGTCATGTGGTGTTTGACTCTTATATTGTCAGCCGATTGAAGTCGAATGAACTGTATCGCCTCAGACGAGAGGTCGGTGTTGTATTTCAGGAGTACAACCTTCTGGACTATAAAACGGTCTATGAAAATGTAGCCTATGTGCTGGAAGTGACCGGAGTTGAGGAAAATCAGATAGAAGAGCGTGTGATGGAAGCCTTGACTACGGTAGGTCTTAAGCACAAGGAGCTCGACCTGCCTGAACATTGTTCCGGTGGAGAACAGCAGCGGATCGCTATCGCTAGAGCCATTGTACATAAGCCGAAACTGCTGATAGCCGATGAACCGACAGGCAGTCTGGATCCGAGGACCAGCCTCAAGATGCTTCAGCTTCTCCACAAGATAAATAGATCTGGTACAACAGTTGTCATGTCTACTCATGATTACAGCTTTGTCGAGCATATGCCTGCTCGAGTGATCCGGCTTGAAAACGGAATCGTCAAGAGTGACCGGTCTAAAAATCATACCCTGCTGATATTGAATAATACAATGGGTGAATTTTACGTCGTTTAACAGAAATAATTGCACGCGCAAGCATGTCCAGGATCGAGCCTGACTGCTTCCGCGTGCTTTTTGCATTTAGAAGAAACACTGGAGCGTGTTTCTACATTTTATAAGTGCTGTTGAAGATGAATGCCTCATAAGTCCAATATATGAGCCATTCACAACTCATAATTACTGATGAATGCCTTATAAAACCTATATATGAGGCATTAAAGACGTAACTGCATGCTCCAATCCGTTATAAACCACTAATATGAGGCATTCATCACTAAGATCCTCGTAGCCGAGCGACTCGACCACTAACAGAACCCAGCACACAAGGGAGAGAACCTGTAAATGCATCCATTCATCGCAGTAAAAAGGATCCCCGTTCGGAGAATCCTTTAATAGACATATTTATAGAGTATGTGCGGCAGGTTTTCTTCTGAAGAATGAACGTTGCTTAGGTTCGTCGTTCAATGTAACTTCTTCTATCTGATCCTGTTTACTCAATTGAAGACTTTCGATAAGCGGGTTCAGTTTTTCGACTTCACCAGCCAGAGAACGAGCCAGTTCTGTTGTGTCTTTTATGAGCTGCAGTTGTCTATCTGATTGTTTGTCAGTAGATTCAGTAATGGCTGCCGTTTCTTCAGCAATTTCCTGCATAAGATCGAGCGCCTGCAGAATTTGTCTGGAGTTCTCTGAAATGACCTTCGATGTAGAAGCAGTTCTATTGATATCAGAGTCAAGGGTCTTTACAGCTTCCAGAATATACTTGAACTTCAATTCTGTTTTAGAGACACTATCGAGACTGTCTGCCATTTTAACCTGTCCGTCACTGACTGAATCTCTTGCCAGAGTACTGTCTGACTGAATTGTGCTGACGATGTCTGAGACTTTACTTACTGCTTCATCAGTTTGAGTAGATAGTTTTCTGACTTCCTCAGCAACCACCGCAAAACCTTTACCTGCCGCACCAGCCTGAGCAGCTTCAATTGCAGCATTTAATGCTAGCAGATTCGTTTTTTCGGAAATTTCAGAGATAACGGTAATGATGCTGCTGATTTCACTGGATCTCGAGTCAAGAGAGGAGACAATCACGTTGACCTGTTCAAAAGCCTCTGCCAGGCGATGCATATCTTCAGTCGTCTGTTCAACAAGGCCAAACCCTTCAGTAGATTCAGTTGTCATAACTTTAGAAGAGGATACTATATTTTTTGAATTGGCTTCGATTTCTTTTATCGAACTGGAAAATGAATCTAGTATGCCATGGCTACTTATAGTCTGATTAACTTGTTTTTCGGAACCGGAGCGAATACTCAATAGAGAAGACTTGACTTCTTCACTACTCAACTGAGTATCATTTGCGTTTGCTGATAGCTGACGAGCTGTTCGGTCGACTTGAGAACTAGTATCTGTCAGCTGGCTGATGATAGACTGGATTGTTTCTTCGCTGTTTTTGTTAATAGCTTCCAGAGTCTTAACTTGCTGCTGATTTGATGCTATCTGCCAGATAACGGCACCAGCAGTCAATAACAAAAATACAGCATGGATAAGGACCATGACAAAGGAATAATTTCCTGGCCCATAGACGAAGAAAGTTGCTGGGAAAAAGAAATAGCCGAACAGATGCTGAAATGCGAATATACCAGTCATCAAGAAAACTAATGGAATCGAGTTATAATAGGCCATAGTGGCTACTACCATGAAGATTCCAAAATGATATTCAACAGCTCCAAATCCTCCCATAATCATGCTGATAACAGACAAGGTGAGCGTGAGAGTCACTGTCACCGGTAATATTAGGGAATTAGATTTAAAGTAATATAGATAAATTGATATGAGTAGAAGGAGCAGAGGAATAGTGAAAAAGAGACCATTTACCATGCCGTAATATGTCGGAACGTCTATTCCAATAGATTCATGACCGGCACCTCCATGCGCGTGAGTATCAATTGTAGACTGTCTGTGTAAAACATGCACGAGCACATTCAAGCCGAATGTAATACTCGCTAACCCAACCATTAACTTATTTTTATTCATTCCATCATCCCTCGTATTAGATTTAAAAGTAACCGCTGATTACAAATGTTATTATCGGATTATATTAAAGGTTTTTAAGCAAATCTGTAAAAAATATAAATAAAGACGTGTATACTGATACATAACATAAGCTATTTATAAGTGAATGGAAGTTTAAAGGAGAATGAACGATGATTGAAAAATGGAACCTTAATCTGGAAGAAACGAAGATTTGGTTAACTTTAGGCGGGAGTGTGTTGTTTTCTTTTCTTCTTGCAATCTTAGTGATTTCCTTGGATACGAGACTAATTACATTGAATGAGTATTTTCCAGAGTGGACCTTAACAAGTGTCGATCTGGCAAGGGAGATTCTCAGTCTGTTGGCAGGTTCTCTATTCTCAGTTGCAACCTTTACTTTTGTGACTATGCTGACGATTGTCACGCTTTACACATCCAATTTCAGCCCCGTGCTACCGAGAATTTTCTACTTAACCGAGTATCAATGCAGACGCTAGGTGTCTTTTTAGGCGGGTTCATCTATTGTCTGTCTTCTCTCTTTTTCATGAGAAGTTCAGAAGATGAGTTTTTAGTTGTATCAGCTACCGTAGCCTTAATCTATGCATTTGGTGCAGTAATTATGTTTACGCGTTTTGTATACTCCAGTTCGCAATATGTACAGCTTGAAAAACTGATCCACAATTTATACAGTGAAGCAGAAACAGTATACGAGAACTATATCGAACGCTTAGAGGATTACCGGACAGTAAAGCATCTGCCTGAAGTAGAGTATATGTACACTTACATGATTAAAGCCAATCAAAGCGCCTATATTGAACACATTCATTTCGACTCATTGAAGTTAATAGCTGATGAAATAGAATCCTTAGCTGAAGTGAAAATTAGAGTAGGGGAATTTGTATCTGAAGGAGAACCCGTCGTGGAGATCAGGTCAAATAAGAATATCAAAGATATATTTCAGCTGACCGACAATGTGAATCAAAGCTTTAGTTATGAGGAACAGAAGTCTGCAATGTACGACCCGGACTATGGCCGTACGAAACTTACAGAAGTTGCTTTAAGAGCTGTTTCGCCAGGTATCAATGATCCTAATACAGCGATACATATCCTGCACTACAAATCCCTTCTGGAAAAACGCTTAGCAGCGTTGCCAGGAAAATATGTCATAATGTGGGAATCAGATGAGTCCCTGGAAGATAAAGATGAGTCACCTGAGTCATATGTAGGTAAAGTTTTTTATAGGTATAATGATTTTTCTGAGGACCTTTATAGAGGGTACTGGCAGCTTGTGTTCTACATGCAGAAAGATATTTCCGGTGTTCATGCACTTTTTGAAGCAGTAAAAACGATTGTCTATTCTGCTCATCCGGATAATCTAGGATTCATTAAGGAGTACAATGACTATCTTTATAATATGACTTCAAAAAACTTTAATGAATCATTCGATTTAATGATCATAGAAAAAGATTATGTGCGGATAAAAACCATCATAGCAAAAAAAGAAAATGAGACTAAAGAAAATAATAGTAAAGAGGCGGTCTGACCGTCTCTTTTTCTATGCAAACTATCAGACATTATGGTCTTAACTTTTCGAAAAACTATCCGATAATAACTACTAGGAAGACTATAGAAGGAGTGTAATTAAATGAAGACAGCTGCTGTACCGGCTCCAAAAAAGTTATTTAATGAATCAGAATCAAACCTTAATATGAAAGAGTCGTTCAATGTAAAAGCAAACAAATTGATGACTTATATTATGATCGGAATGGTACTTAGTGCTTATCCTATTGTGTATTTATTTTCAGTAATGGACTGGATCGAGCAGGACAATTTCCTTGCTTTTCTAAGTTATACTGCAGTAATTCTGGTACTGATGTTCCTGTCATTAAAAGTATTCGGACAGAAATCCTATGGAAAATTTATTACTATCGGCCTGATGTATGCATTGCCTATAGCAATTAGTTCAACCTTATATACAAGAACAGCCTGGACCGTTCTGTTTCTGTACCTGATATTGTCCATGCTTTACTTGGATAAGAAAGTTCTTTATCTTTCAGGAGGCCTGGGCGCACTCAATCTGGGCTTGATCGTTTCTCTTGATTATACAATGATCAGTGACCCTGTAGAATTCAGCATCATGGCGGTGCTGTACCTGTTTGCAGTAGTAGGGGGTTATCTGGTAGTCGCAGGAGGAGAAAGACTTATTGCTCAGATATCTCAGGATATTCACGAAATAACGCTTCAATTTAAAGAACTTGAGTCTGTTATCAAAAGTAAAATTTTAGTTTAGAGGAAAAAATATATATAGTACATCAGTATGATTAATTTTTAAATTATCTAGAAATTTAATGATTAAAGTATGATAAACTATACCTAGTTATACAATATACGTATTAAACTGCATAATTATCGAGCTGCTGAGCTGCTGAGCTGGTTATGTAAAAGGAGCACAGAATCGTATGACAATCATCTCTGGATGGGCCACTGAAATTATGAAAGGACAAGTGAATAACTCGCTTTATGTCGAGTATTTATTTGTGTTAGTTGCGTTGGGCATCTTGTTTATTGCAACTAAAAACTTTTTCAAGGCACCATACATATATTCAATCGTAAGTGATCCGCTTAAGTTTCCAGAGGATCAGAATGAAAAAGTTATAGCTTTTGGCTGGATTCAGAAACTGAAAAACAAGCTGTTTTCTTCAAGAGGAAAGAAAACTGAGTGGATACAAGAAATAGAGAAGAAAAAACATGAGTTGAATCAAGTCAAATACTTCGACATGCTTACAAAGCTTCCAAACAGAGTGAAACTAATGAAAGATTTCCAGGAACGCTTGTCTTTACATGCGACGAGAGATGCTGACGTGGAAGTAGCCATATTTATGCTGGATATTGATCGATTCAGAATCATCAATGAGCTTCATGGGCGACAGGCAGGAGATTTGGTCTTGATAAAAATTACTGAGCGCCTTCGAACTCTTTTAGGTCAGCGAGCGGTAATTGCCAGAGAAAGTGAAGATGAAATTTATATTCTCATAGAAGATGTAACTGAGAAACAGACGATCAGCCTGGCTAGAGACATCATCGACTTGTTTACTAAGCCGTTCAAGGTCAACGGATCGACATTTTATGTTACTGCCAGTGTTGGAATCAGTCGATATCCTGAAACAGCTCAGGATATGGAAGCTCTGATGCAGCAGGCGGAGATCGCCATGTATAAGGTCAAGAGAACTGGTAAAAATAATTACCATCTGTTCATGACAGATGATGCTGCAGCTATTGAACGTAAGCGACGAATTGAATTCGGGCTGAAAGAGGCACTGCTTCATAATGAACTGTACCTTGTCTATCAGCCGAAAGTAAGAATGAATGATGAAAAAATCATCGGTGTGGAGGCTCTACTTAGATGGGATCATCCTATTTTAGGCACTGTTTCACCAGCAGAATTCATTCCTATTGCTGAAGAGTCGGGCATGATCAACGAAATTGGCTACTGGGTCATTTATGAAGCCGTCAGACAGGCCAAAGAATGGCAGAAAGAGGATATGCATTTACATATTGCCGTCAATGTATCCGCCATGCAGTTTGAAGACACCTATTTTGTTACTCGAATAAAGAATGTTCTGGAATTATATGAAGTAGATGCGAAAAACTTCATTGTTGAAATCACTGAAAGTGTCATGCAGGATGTTGAACACGCGAACCGTGTCATTAAGGATCTTCATCACATTGGCGTCAACGTTGCGATAGACGATTTTGGAACAGGGTATTCATCACTAAGTGTTCTCAATAATGTATTTATCGACATTGTTAAAATCGACAAATCATTTATTGATCATGTTGTTTCCAAGGAAAACACTGCTTCATTAGTCAAAACAATGATACAAATGGGTAAGAGTTTGGATTTCAAGATTATTGCTGAAGGTATTGAAAACATAGAACAATCGAACTTTCTTAAAGAGAATGCTTGTGAATATGGTCAAGGTTACTTTTTTAGTAAACCTGTGTCACCAGCTGAGGTCACTAGACTAACTAAACTTAAATTACAAAACTGAACAGTTTAAAGATGCTCAATAAAAGAAGTCTCATGATGTTAATATACGTCTGACTAATTTTGTTGAGTGTTTTTTATTAATATTTGTTATAATTGAACAAAATAGCACAAAAGTTTTCATCTATCTTAACAATTAATATAAGGTTAACTAGAAAATGTACAAGTTGTTTTTAATGTTTCAATTCATATTAAGCCTTTACATCCTAACAGATATTTTGAATTAAGAATAATTGACGGACTTAATATTTATAGATAAACTAGCTTTAATGAAAAAATTCTAAAAATAATTTAATGTTGGAGGAAACAGCATGGTATCAGTAAAGAAAAAAGGGGGCATATGGCTCTCGTTCTTCATCCTTTCTCCTTTGATTTTTTATCTGGCTTTACCGACGTTTTCTCTGGAACAGGTATGGTCTGTAGACTATATGTTTTTTGTTATGCTTTGTCTGTTAGTCTCCTTTTATCCAATACATACTGAAAAATCAATTTTATTTCTAACAAATGGAGTCTCAGTAGCCGTATTTATTATTTATGGATTATTTGCAGAAATTGTTGTAACCACCCTGGCTTTACTTGCATTAATGCTGCGTTCTAATATAAAAAGCGATGAACATTACCGGTATCCCCTTAACCTGCTCATGTTTCAGCTTCTATCATTAGTGTCGGCATTTGCTTATTACACTGTTTTACCTATGGTATCAGATGGCGGGATGTCTAGTTTCAGTTTAACGTAATTCCGAAAGAAGTCTTCCACTTCTAAGCGTATGGGTGCGAAGCACCAGTGAAAGTGGGAGATGAATTTCGGTCAAGCGATAGCTTGAAGTGGTTAATGTCATTCTCATTTGGTATACTTTATATATAGACGATAACCAAGTCTATATAGGCGACAACCAAGCCTACTGAGTATTCCTTGGCGTTAGCCAAGTAAAAGAAAACCTATGAGGCAGGGACTGCCTTTTGAGCCTACCCATATCCGATTCCTCTGTCTGCATGAAACCTGTGCAGACAAGAATGGAGTTCGTAGGAAGCCCCCACTTCAAAATCCGGAGGATTTAAGTGGTGGGTAGTTCACCACGGCCATCCCAATCGTGTTTATGTTCTGTTAAGTCTGGATGAAAATATAAAGAAAAAATTAGGAGGATGATAAAATGAGAAACAAAATCAGACAGATGATGAAAAAAGAAGACGGATTTACACTAGTTGAACTGCTGGCGGTTATAGTTATATTGGCTATTATTCTAGCTATTGCAATTCCAGCAATTGGTGGAGTTATTAGCAGAGCAAATACAGATGCAGAAACAGCTGAAAATGCACTAATCGAAGACGCTGCGCGACTATACTTCACTCAAAACGATGGAGCAACAGAAGTTAGCGTAGGTACCCTCGTAGAAGAAAACTACCTCGATCCTAGAGATGGAAATCTATCTAGTGATAATACTCGAATGGTAGACAGAACCGATACTGGAGGAGCAGAACTCCGGACATCGAATTAACGATTAATTATAAAAGAAAGACCCCCACTCGGGGTCTTTCTTACTACATAGGAGTAAAAAATGGACATATTTTTCATAGTAGTTAGCTTTCTATATGGACTGATCTTCGGCTCATTTTTTAACGTGGTGGGTCTACGGGTTCCCACAAAGTCCCTTTTCAGTGAAAAAAGGTCATACTGTGATACGTGCCAGCGGACGCTGAGCTGGAAAGAGCTGATCCCGATTTTCTCATATCTTATTCAAAAGGGGAAGTGTCGAGGTTGCCGTGAACACATCTCTCTAATCTATCCACTGATGGAACTGGCGACCGGCATGTTATTTGCGATAAATTACTTTTTCTTCGGATTCACTAACCGAATGGTTCTGGGCCTCCTACTGATCAGTCTAATTATTCCGACAACTGTATCGGACATTGAATATAAACGGATACCAAACAGACTTCTTATTTTTTTCAGTCCGCTGTTTCTGATGTATCGTCTGTTCTTTCCGCTTAACCCTTTTTACATGTCAGGCATCGGAGCAGCCGTCGCCTTCATCCTCGTCCTGATAATTATCTTAGTCTCTAAAGGTGGCATGGGTGTGGGTGATCTGAAGTACTTTACTTTATTCGGTTTTGTTTTTGGATTATATCATTTTCTGTTATTATTCTTCCTATCTACTTTGTTCGGCAGTATAGGGGGGCTCATTACAATGAAAATCAAACGCCTCGGCAGCAAGTCTCGTATCGCTTTCGGGCCATATATCGGGCTGGCGGCACTAACTGTCTTCTTTATTGGAGAACCGTTGATCGGCTGGTATATTTCATTGTTTTGAACAGTATCTACTGAAATTGATAGATTGACATGAAGAACTTCTGGAGGAATCATTATGTTATTTAAAGCCAAACCACATCTGTTCATGCAGTTTCTTGAACGCAGTATCAAGTATCTGGTGATGGAGAGTCAGAGAAAAACACTCATTGAAAAAGACGAACTTGTTTTTGATACAGCTATTGTTCAGGAAGGCAGACTGACTAATGTGCCGCTTCTTCAGGCCCGGATCGATGCCCTCATCAAAGAAAAGAAATGGAAAAATGCGAAGGTGTCCATCGTTCTCCCAGACGATTTTGTCACGATTCGTGAGGAAGACATTCCAGCTCAGCTTGCTTCAAATGAGATCAAAGATTACTTGAATCTACATATCAACCAGTCGATTCGTCTGCCTTTTGATCACCCGAAAGTGGATTATGAAGTCATCAGAAGGAATGAAACGACTCAGACGCTTTTTCTTGCCGCTTATCCTGGAGATCAGGTTCGTCATTATCTGGACCTTCTGGAAGGAGTGTCTTTGAAACCGGAAGTGGCAGATATTTCGTCTCTTTGTGTCTACCGAATTCTAGACCAGCAGACTCAGATTAAAGCCAAAGAAGAGGATCATGTCATGGTTCTGCAGTGGAATCCAGTGGATACCTCGATCACAGTCTTCAATAAAGGAATCCCACAATTCAACAGGCATACGCGATCTCAGAGACTCATGGAATCATGGAACCTGACGAGAGAAGGTAAGTGGGAATGGAAAAGCACGGATGAAGAACTGACAGATAATCTGGAGGACCAGCTGAATGGTCTGGAGCGGTTTATGGATTTTTACCGCTATTCCGTTATGGATGGAAAAGACAGCGTTTCAGCTATCGTGCTGAGCGGTTATTTCCCGGATCTTGACCGTTTGAAACGCCTGCTAGATGAACGTTTCACTGTCAAAATAAGCTTGGTCGATCTTCCTTCCCAATTTGTACAGGCTGACTCTGTCCTGTACGGTTTGTCGTTAAAAGAGCCTAAGTCGGGGCAATCCCTGTTCGGGGCCTCAAAGGAGAGCCTAGGAACTAAACATAAAAAGGTAGGAAGAGGATTCAGGAAAGTAGAGAATCTGACTGTTGAGGACGAAGGGGAAGTGGCCAAATGATCGAGATTAATTTTTTTGAGAAGAAAGCTAGAAATGTGCTTCCTCATCTGATGGTTGTTTTCTTTTTTGCCGGAGTTATACTAATAGGAATCTATTTCTATCTGATGCGCGGGCTCTACATTCGACAAAATCAGCACAGTATGCAACTTCTCCAGCAGCGTTCCGAGGAAGTGTCAGTGGCCCGGGAAATGTCTAGAGTAGACCGGGCAATCACGATGAATGAGCAGGCTATTACAGTGCTGGAGGACAATCAGTATCCTCTAGTCTATCTGACTGAGGACATCTCCAGTGTGATTCCTGACAGCGAAGAAACGGTTGTGACATTCACTTTAACCGAAACGAATGAGCTGATGGTACAGCTGGACCAGTCATTAGTAGAAGAAAGTGCAGAATTAATAGCCGATCTTGAAGAGCTTCCCTATGTCACCCGAGTGCACATGACTCGTCTCGAAAATCAGGGGGAGGATGCCGGTCATCTGATCGAACTGACACTGGACATCGATGAGCAGATTCTGAAAGAAGAGGGGGAAGTGCAATGATCATCAAATGGACTAGAGAATCCCTTCTGGTGATGCTGACCCTTATCATGATTCTGATTGCTCTGTTCTATTATGGAAACAGATATTTTATTGAACCGGTAAGGGCTGATGCGGAAAACTCCGCAGCTATCGTCAGTGAGCAGGAATCGCTCCTGGATGCTTTCCCGCCTTCTGAACAGGATCTTAATGAGCTGGAAGAGGCTTATGCTGACTCATCGCGCTTCATTCCTGAAGGAGAAACGATCAACGAAGTCATTGTCCTGATCCAGTCTGCGGCAGAGTCAAATGACGTCAAACTGCGTCAGATCTCACGCCTGAACGACGAGCAGCCTGTTGAAGGACCCAATGACCGGTATGTTCATTCAGTTTATCAGATTGAATTCGAAAGCTCAGAAGCCTCTAATATTAGAGGCATGCTGGCCACCATGAATCAGCAGGACCGACTCTTAAACAGCTATCAGCTCTCCTATCAGAGAGAAAGCGAAGACGTGCTGAGCGGGAGTGTTCTAATTGACGTGTATTATCATACAGATGCTGGACAGTAAGCCGAGAAACAGTTTGAACCCTTAGCTGGTTTGAACTGTTTTTTGATATAGTAAATCAACCCTTAGATATGATAAGATAATAAAAAGAGACAGGAAAGAAGGGATGTCAGGATGTCGTACTCAAAAGAAATGATCGATGCACTTCAGAACGAAGAACTCGAAAAGGCAGAACTCTTGCTGGATCGGGCAATTGCAGACGATTCGGATGAAGATTTGTTTGCACTAGTTGAAACCTTATTCGATCTGGGGTTTTTAAATGAAACGAAGCAGGTTGTTCAGCATCTGCTGACAGCACATCCCGATGAAGAGGGGCTGAAACTGACCTTGGCTGAGATAGCGATCGAAGAAGGCAATGAACTGGAAGCCTTTGAGTGGATCGAAAAAGTAGATAAGGACAGTCCATATTATGTCCAGGCGCTTCTGGTTTCAGCGGACTACTATCAAGTGCTGGACCTACCGGAAGTAGCGAGACAGAAGCTTGAAGAAGCAAGAACTTTGCTGCCTGAAGAACCGGTAATCGAATTCGCACTGGGAGAACTGCTTTTTGCCAGTGGGAAGTATAAAGAGGCCATTACTCATTACGAAAAACTGATCGTCACAAACCATATTGAATTCGCCGGGACCAGTCTCAATGGACGGCTGGGAAATGCTTATGCGGCGATAGGAGACCTTGATTCTGCTATAGATTACTTGAAAGAAGCTGTTGATTTGCAGGAGACGAGCGATCATCTTTTCCAGCTTGGTCTCGTGTATTTTCAGAAAAAGGACTACGATACGGCAAACAGCCATTTCTTCAAAGTTAAGGAACTGGACCCTAGCTACACGTCCGTCTACAGTTATCTGGCCAAAGGATTTCTTGAACTTGCTGATGAAAAACGTGCGCTGGAACAAGTGGAAGAAGGGCTCTTTTACGACCGGCAGAATGCTTCCTTGTATGCGATGGGCGCAGAAGCAGCCAAGATTCTTGGAGATTCGGACAAGGCACGTCAGTTTTATCAGGAAGCAATTGCGCTTGACCCTGATAATATCACAATGATTCTGGAGTATGTGCAAGTCCTTTTCGGGGAGCAGGCCTTTGAAGAAGCACTTGCCGTGTTTGAACCGGTCCTTGCGAGTGGAGAAGAAGACCCGCAGCTGTTCTGGTATGCGGCTATTGCTTATAATGAAGAAGAAGCCTTTGAAGAAGCAAGAGATTACTATGATAAAGCTGCTGTGTATCTGAGTGACAATGCTGACTTCCTGAAAGATTATGCCGTATTCCTTCGTGAAGATGGAGATAGAGCCGGCTTTATTAATACGGCCAGACGTTACCTTGAACTGAAACCGGATGATTTGGAAGTGCGTGAGTGGATTAAGTATGAAGACACGCTTTAATTTTGGTATACTATAAGTGACTCAAGTTTCGCACCCCTAAGAACGACGTTCTATCCTTTTACCGTAAAGATCAGTTAGAATATTGAACTTAAAAGTACAGAAAAAGACACCTCTCTTTGGTAAAATGTAGTTACCAACAAACATTCCAAAGGAGAGATGTCTTATGGCTAATATTTTACCAAAAAAATCAGAAAAAAACGAGTTCTATTCGAGCATTGATCGATTTCTTAAAGAATTTAAAATAGGCACCTTGTTACACCAATCAAATATAAAAAAAGAAGATGGTATCAGTACGAATGCTATCGTTACTTTTTTATTCACAGTCGCTTTCCATGGCGGAAAAAGTGTGAATCAGTTGT
>NZ_BAAGIR010000001.1:0-72484 GCF_054658155.1 Alkalibacterium sp. m-11 | reverse complement strand
CAAGTCCAATGGGACAACTGAAGAAAATGTTTGGGTAA
The DNA here is from genome assembly GCF_054658155.1 of Alkalibacterium sp. m-11. Taxonomy (NCBI): domain Bacteria; kingdom Bacillati; phylum Bacillota; class Bacilli; order Lactobacillales; family Carnobacteriaceae; genus Alkalibacterium; species Alkalibacterium sp. m-11. The sequence continues at coordinate 72,446 of NZ_BAAGIR010000001.1, read as the reverse complement.
TGAAACACACAGAATGAGCCATTTTAATATTAAAATTGAAGAGTTACCATCTCTAGAAAAAAAGTTTCCGCCAAAGTCTTGACACATACGATTTTAGTGCTTTTGTTTCAATTTAACTAAAAAAAACGTATAATAGAAATGAATACATTATAAGGAGTGGGTATTTTATGGATTATCAGCTGATAACCGATTCCTGTTGTGATCTTCCGCTGGAACTAGTGGAAAGATTCGACTTGGATATTGTCAACTTCACAATTACTATCAGTGGAAAAGAGCTGATCGACGATATGGGAAAAACGTTTGATAAGACGTCCTTTTTTAATCGACTTAAAGAAGGTGAGACTGCTTCAACCTCACAAATCAACGTTCATGCCTATCTCGAAAAATTTAAGAAGTATGTAGAAGAAGGTAAGCCGGTTATTTACTTAGGGTTTTCTTCTGAACTTAGTGGGTCACTTAATAGTGCCCGTCAAGCTAAACAGATGCTTGAAGAAGAATATGATGATGTGGATCTGACCATTATCGACACAAGGGCAGCCAGCCTGGGGGAAGGTCTACTGGTCTATGAAGCTGCACTCAAAAAAGAGGCAGGTATGAGTAAGGAAGATCTGGTCAAGTGGGTCGAGGATAATAAGTTGAACTATCACTCCTGGGTTACCGTAGATGACATTAAACATCTTCAACGTGGGGGAAGAATCTCAGCTACTGCAGCGACAGTAGGTTCACTGCTCAATGTTAAGCCCATCATCATCTTGAACCGTGAAGGGAAGCTTGTCCCGTTCTCAAAAGTTCGAGGCAGGAAGAAGTCGCTTCAGTTCCTTATCGATCAGACAGTTAAAAACATCAGAGATGAAGAGGATCATGCGGTCTTTATCGGTCATGTTGGAGTACCTGAAGATGCTGACTTTGTCAGAGAGAAACTGCTTGAAAAAGTGAGCCCTAAGGAAATCATCATATCAAGTTACGGTCCCACAATCGCAGCCCATACAGGATTTGGCTCTTTATCCGTCTTCAGTTATGGAGAAGAACGGTAACCGTTTAGATCTCTCGTCACCGCAGTCATGAATAAAGAGACTGCTGATAAGTTTAAGTTGACACTAATTTTGAGAGTATGCTATTATAAATTTTGTTAGTACAATTTATATCAATGCGGTTGGGCGTGAGCTTTCAAGGTTATTTTCTTCTAGGGCGAGAAGAAGGCCTGTTAGCCGCGCCCTTTTTTTGAAAGGGGGAATATAAAGTGAACCGTGAAGCAATTAATTATGTTAAAGATGCTGAGGCTAGAGTTGAAGAACTTAGAGCCAATGCGGAAAAAGAGATAAAAGATATCAAGGCTGGGACTGCTCTTCGAATGGATAAGATAACCGAACAGACCGAACACGAACTGGCTGCTTTTAGAAAAGAGCGGCAAGAACAAGTCGAGTCCAGGCTGGAAGAAGACGAGAAAGTGTTTGAAGAGCAGATCAATGAAGATATCAACCGTTTCAATGGCACCTATGAATCGGAAAAAGACAGACTAGCCAGTCGAATAGCAGAGGAGGTATTGCGTCGATATGGCAATAGCTAAAATGAAAAAACTGACTTTATTAGCAGAACATACTAATAAAGAAGCTGTTTTGAAGAGTGTCCAGGAAATGCAGAGTCTTGAAATCATTCCTGTAGCAGAAGTTCTGGAGGAAAGTCTGCTGAATGACTTCGATACGAGTGCTTCGCGTCATTTGTCTAATGACAGTCAGGCCAGACTGCAGGATATTGAATATGCAATCAATTACTTACAGGACTACGTCGAACAGCCGGGTCTGATTGAGCGCCTTAAAACTAAGAAAGAAGTATTTTCATTAAAAGAACTTGAAAGCATTGTAGAGAGTGCAGACGTTGATGCTCTTCTGGAGCAAGTATCCCTGAAGGAAAAGCAGCTCAACAATCTGGATGAGAAAATGAAAGACCTCAAACAGGAAGAAGAATTCCTGAGAAAGTGGCGGGCACTTAGTTTCAAGTCTGAAGAGGTCAGTCATTTCAGACTGATGGATGTTCTGGTGGGAACCGTTGATAAAGAACAATCAGAAGCACTTGTTGAGGGTTTACGTGATAATGGCAGAATATATTATGACGAAGTATATAGAAGAAGTGACGAAGTCGCTTATCTCATCATTCTTCCTAAAACCGAGAGAAAGCAGTTTGATGATCTTGTCGCTCAATACAGTTACAGAGAACTGACATATACACATGAACTTCTTCCGGAAGATGAGTTATACCGTAATCTTACCGAACAGAAGCAAGTCAGAGGTGATAAAGAAAAGATAATTGCTGAGATGAAGAAATGGACAAGTCTCTACAGGAACCTGGAGCTCGCTGAGGAATATTACTACAATCTGTCTGAACGAGAAAAAGCACACAATCTTCTTCTAGAAAGCCATCACCTGTTCCTTCTATCTGGATGGATAGAGGAAGAGAAAGTGGATTCTTTAAAGGCTAACATCGATCAGACGATCGGCGAGAGCGAAGTCGCTATTCTATCCGAAGATATAATGATGAAGGAATACAATGATGTTCCTGTCGTGCTGAAGAATAACAGTTTTGTCCGACCATTCGAGATGATTACAGAGATGTTCAGTTATCCAAAATACAACGAAGTCGACCCCACACCGTTGATGATGCCGTTCTTTATGGTATTCTTCGGCATGATGGCCGCCGACCTTGGCTACGGTATGCTGCTCTTTGGAGTCACATTGTTCGCCTTGAAGGCATTCAACATAGAAGGGTCAATGGGGAACTTCTTGAAGTTTCTTTACACCCTCTCGTTTCCGACGATGGCCTTCGGAGTATTTTTCGGAAGTTTCTTCGGAATAGAGCTGCCCATACAAGTCTTCTCCTTACAGGATGATGTACTTGAAATTATGGCATTTTCAGTTGTGCTCGGACTGATCCAGCTGCTTTACGGGCTCGTCTTGAATGGAATCATCAAAGGAAAGCAGGGACAGAGAGCCTCTTCATACGTCGATGGCTATGCCTGGTTCCTTATGCTGATCGGTTTCATCCTATGGGTCGGTGGAGCCATGCTGCTGAACATGCCGCTGCTTACGCAGATAGGTATCGGACTTGTGGTTCTTAACGCAGTAGGGATCCTTGTCGTATCAGCAATTTCCAATTCCAACAAAGCACTGGGGATAGGACTCGGGGCTTACAATTTATATGGAATATCTGGTTATGTAGGAGATATCGTCAGTTACACAAGATTGATGGCTCTTGCAGTAGCCAGTGCAAATATTGCGATGGCATTTAATATGATCATCGGGTTCCTTCCGCCTATAGCACGATTTACGGTTGGGGTTCTAATCATTATTGCCCTGCAGGCACTGAACATAGCACTGACATTCTTAAGTGCTTATGTCCATACTTCCAGACTGCAGTATGTTGAGTTCTTCGGCAAGTTCTTCGAAGGCGGAGGCAGACCACTGACTCCACTCAAAATGCTTGAGAAACATGTCTGGATGGAAGACAATAACAACGGTTAAAACTATATTTTATAATAATGGAGGAAAAAAATAATGAGTAACTTTGAACTGTTTTTTGGAGATAATTTAGGTTTTGTATTTGGTGCAGTAGGTGTCGCTCTGGCAGTTATTCTTTCTGGTATCGGATCATCAAGAGGAGTAGGATCTGCAGGTGAAGCAGCGGCTGCCTTAACAAAAGAACAGCCGGAAAAATTCGGTCGTGCACTTGTTCTACAGATGCTTCCAGCAACACAGGGACTTTACGGTTTCGTTATCGGACTGCTGATTATTATCAACTTGTCTACTAACCTTGACGTATCAACTGGATGGTACTATCTGATGGTCGGACTTCCTGTAGGATTTACTGGACTGACATCCGGTACGCTTCAGGGTCGTGTCTCAGTAGCTGCAATGCAGATCCTAGCTCAAAAACCTGAACACACAACTAAAGGGATCATTTATTCAGCGATGGTTGAAACATATGCAATTTTAGGTTTCGTTACTTCCCTGATGATGATAATCTTCATGTAATAAATGAGAGAAAGGAATTTAGAATTCAGTGATCAGACAGCTATCTGTCACTTAATAAACTGAATTCCTTGTTTCATTTCATTATTATTACTCTGAACAGGAGGGAAATCATGGCAGATTTAAAATTACTGACTGAACGAGTCGTTGAAAAAGAAAAAGCGGCTATCCGAAAGGAAATTGAAGAAGCTAAAAAACAAGCTGAAGATGAGATTCAAGCTGCCGAAGCAGAAGAGGTACAGAAACGCCTACAAGCTAAGGAGCAGATCAAAGCAGATGCCGAACATGATTACACGATTCGAAGAAACACATTGGACATCAGACGGCGCAATGAGGTGCTGGCTGCGAAACAGTCTATTCTGGACAAGATGTTCAAAGAGACTAAAAATAGACTGGATAATCTGGATGATGAGACATTCAGACAGTTTACTGCGAACGTATTGAAACAGTTCGACAAAGAAGGACAAGTGACGTTGAAATTGGGAGAAAAGTCTGCCCATTCTATTGACGAAACTTGGGTAACTTCTAATAAACCTGCTGAGCTGGCTGTTCTGGTATCCAAGGACACTGTAAAAGGACAGTCCGGCTTCCTTATTGAAAAAAATGGCATAGAATACAACTTCTTATTCGATTCTTTAGTGGAAGATGCCAGAACGGACATTTTACCAGATATATCTAACGAATTATTTTAAGGAGGAGAATACAATTGAAAGATACCGTTTATGGTTCAAGTAATGTTCTCATACGGATTTACGAGAACGATCTCCTCACTCGATCTCATTTCGAACGCATGCTGACTGCCGATTCTTTTGAAGATGCTGTCAACGTGCTGAGAGAAACACCTTACAGGAATGACATCGATAGAATCAAAGAAGATAAAAGTTATGATGAGATGTTCATGAATGAGCTCCACCAGACATTTGAGGAGCTGTTAAAGATTGTTCCCAACAAGGAACTTATAGAGCTTGCTGGATTGAGGTATGCTTATCACAATCTGAAAGTTCTCTTTAAAGAGGAGTTTACAGATCAGGATCTGAATCATTTATTCATCCCGATCGGCCGTTATCCTGTATCAGAATTGAGACAGGCAGTCAGAACAGGTGAATCTGATGTCCTTCCTGCTGAGTATATGGACAGCATCCATGAACTTCAGGAGGATTACGATCAGTATCAGAACGTTCAGTCTGTCGATATCATACTCGACAGACGGTACTTTACACATCTTCGTCTTCTGGCTGACCAGACAGGTGAAGAGGGCGTGCCTGAACTGATAGAAACGCTTATAGATTATAACAACATATCTACTTTGGTCAGAGGAATGAAACAGAATAGAACACGCAATTTTCTGCTGACTGTTCTTTCAAGTTCCGGATCTATTCCTAAAGAAGATCTGCTCGAAATTGCAGATAATGGGCAGCAGTATGCGCTACAGTACTTTAGAACAAGTAAATACAGAAAACTAATTGACCAGTCGGTCGATACCGAAACAAATGAATTATCATCTGTCAGAATCGATCATCAGACAGATGATGCGTATATGAATACGATGAGAGATGCCAGACTTCAATCTTTCGGTCCTATGCCGGTGCTCGCTTATCTCTATGCCAAGGAAATAGAAGTCAAAAATCTCAGACTCATTCTATCAGGTAAGGAAAATGGTGTACCTGCTGATGCGATCAGAGAAAGGATGCGATTGAACTATGCCCAATAAAATTGGAGTTGTCGGAGACAAAGATTCCGTTCTGGCATTCAAAATGCTCGGCTTTTCTGTTTACTTCGCATCTGAAGCGAAAGAGACCCGTCGAATCATCGACAATCTGGCAGACAAAGATTATGGTGTGATTTACTTGACAGAACAATTAGCAGAATTAGTCCCTGAAACAATCAGACGCTATGACGCTAAAATGAAACCTGCCATCATTTTGATCCCTAATCATACAGGCTCACGTGGCATCGGTAAGAAACGTGTGCAGGAAAATGTCGAAAAAGCAGTGGGTCAAAATATTTTATAGGAGGGTACGATTTTGAGTAAAGGAACGATTGTAAGTGTTTCTGGCCCTTTGGTCACAGCAAAAGGGATGGAAACAGCTAATATACAGGATATTTGCCGTGTAGGTAAACTAGGCCTCATCGGTGAGATCATTGAAATGAGAAACGACGTTGCCTCTATACAGGTTTATGAAGAAACGTCTATGGTAGGTCCGGGAGAAGTCGTCGAAACAACTGGTGAACCATTATCCGTTGAGCTTGCTCCAGGTATGATTTCTCAGATGTTTGACGGAATTCAGAGACCGCTGGACGAATTTATGGAAAAGACAAATAGTAACTTTCTTGAACGAGGCATGTCCATCGAGCCGCTGAACCGTGAGAAACAGTGGGAATTCACTCCTTCTCTGGAAGAAGGAACAGAAGTATCTGAAGGAGACATTGTCGGTATTGTTCAGGAAACTAAAGTAATTGAACACCGCATCATGGTGCCTCACGGCGTTAAAGGTAAAATCAAATCTATTTATTCAGGCTCCTTCACTATAAGCGACCCAATCTACGTGCTTGAAACTGAAGATGGCGAAAAAGAATTTACTATGATGCAGAAATGGCCAGTCAGAAGAGGCCGTCCAATCAAGACGAAGCTGAACCCGGAAGAACCGCTTATTACCGGTCAGCGAGTTATTGATACATTCTTCCCAGTTGCCAAAGGTGGCGCGGCTGCAGTTCCTGGACCTTTCGGAGCAGGTAAAACTGTCGTTCAGCACCAGATCGCAAAATGGGCAGACGTTGACTTGGTGGTCTATGTAGGCTGCGGAGAACGCGGGAATGAGATGACAGACGTTATCAATGAGTTCCCTGAACTGATTGACCCGAATACTGGAGAATCAATTATGGCGCGGACTATACTGATTGCCAACACTTCCAACATGCCCGTTGCTGCGCGTGAAGCCTCTATCTACACGGGTATTACAATTGCTGAATATTTCCGTGATATGGGATATTCTGTAGCAATCATGGCAGATTCGACATCAAGATGGGCTGAAGCCTTACGTGAGATGTCAGGTCGTCTGGAAGAAATGCCTGGTGATGAAGGGTATCCAGCCTATCTGGGCTCTCGTCTTGCAGAATACTATGAACGTGCAGGTAAAGTGGTTACGCTTGGATCTGGAGACCGTACTGGAAGCATAACAGCGATCGGTGCCGTATCCCCTCCTGGAGGAGATACATCTGAACCGGTAACGCAGAATACCTTGCGTGTCGCTAAAGTATTCTGGGGTCTGGACAGTTCCCTTGCACAAAGACGTCATTTCCCGTCGATCAACTGGTTGAATTCCTATTCACTGTATAGCAATGAAATGAATGACTACGTAGGGAAACAGCTTGGAGAAGACTGGAACGGTATGGTAACGAGAGCAAAAGCTTTACTTCAAGATGAATCGGAACTTCAGGAAATCGTCCGACTGGTCGGAGTAGAGTCTCTATCGGAACGTGACCGTTTGAAACTGGTTGTTGCCAGAATGGTTCGTGAGGACTTCCTTCAGCAGAATGCCTTCGATGATGTAGATACCTATACATCTAGAAACAAGCAGTATGAAATGCTGTTTACTATCCTTAACTATGAAGATCAGGCTGTTCGTGCAATGGATCTGGGAGCTTATTATGATGAAATAATCAAAGGCACAGACAATGTGCGTGAACGCGTCGGTCGAATGAAATACATTAGTGAAGATGATATCAAGACGATCGAAACGATCCGTAATCAAACGAAAGATGACATTCAGTCAGTATTAGAGAAAGGCGGTGTAGAACCAGATGCTTAAAGAGTATAAAACTGTATCCGAAGTCGTCGGACCGCTGATGACAGTCGAAGGCGTCGAAGGCGTCAAGTTTGACGAGCTGGTCGACATCGAACTTCAGACCGGTGAGCGCAGAAGAGGACAGGTCCTTGAAATCAACGGAGACAAAGCAGTTGTTCAGTTGTTTGAAGGATCCACAGGCATCAACTTGGAAGAGACTAAAGTACGCTTCCTGGCTAAACCTCTCTCTCTAGACGTGTCAGAAGATATGATCGGACGAACATTTGATGGGATGGGGCGAGTCAGTGATGGTGGACCGAACCTGATTCCTGAAAAAAGTCTGGACATCAATGGAATTGCGATCAATCCGATTGCAAGAGACTATCCGGATGAGTTTATTCAGACAGGTATTTCTACAATCGATCACCTGAACACGCTTGTTCGTGGACAGAAGCTTCCGGTATTTTCCGGTTCTGGACTTCCGCACAAAGAACTCGCTGCACAGATTGCCAGACAGGCCAGTGTAACGAATACAGATGAGAAATTTGCCGTTGTATTTGCTGCGATCGGTATCACATTTGAAGAAGCCGAGTACTTCATGAATGACTTCAAGAAAACCGGAGCGATCGACCGGTCCGTTCTGTTCATCAACCTTGCAGATGATCCGGCGATCGAACGTATTGCGACACCAAGAATGGCCCTGACTGCTGCAGAATACCTGGCTTTCGAAAAAGACATGCATGTTCTGGTCATCATGACCGATATGACAAACTATGCGGAAGCGCTGCGTGAAATTTCTGCTGCCCGCCGTGAGGTACCTGGTCGTCGTGGGTATCCTGGCTACCTGTATACCAACCTGGCTACACTTTATGAGCGCGCAGGTCGTCTGGAAGGAACCAAAGGGTCTGTAACACAGATTCCGATTCTGACCATGCCTGAGGATGACATTACCCATCCGATTCCCGATCTGACAGGGTATATCACTGAAGGACAGATCATCCTGTCACGTGACCTGTATAACCAGGGCTATCAGCCTCCAATCAATGTTCTGCCATCTCTGTCCCGACTGAAAGATAAAGGAACGGGAGAAGGAAAGACTAGAGTGGACCATGCGCCTACAATGAACCAGATTTTCTCTGCCTATGCACAGGGTAAAGAGGCTAAGGAACTGTCTGCCGTGTTAGGTGAAGCTGCACTGTCTGAAACAGACAGAAAATATGTCGAGTTTACAAATAAATTCGAAAAAGTGTACGTGAATCAGGGGAACTATACTAACCGTACGATTCAGGAAACGCTGGATCTAGGCTGGGAACTTCTGAAAGTTCTGCCTCGTGCAGAGCTGAAACGTATCAAGGATGATATGCTTGACAAGTATCTGCCAAAAGGAGAGTGAGGTAAATGGCTAAATTAAATGTCAACCCCACTCGTATGGAACTGGCAAATCTGAAAAAAAGATTGAATCTTGCCAGCAGAGGGCACAAGCTTCTGAAAGACAAGCAGGATGAACTGATGCGTCAGTTCATTCAGCTCATCAGAAAGAATAATGAACTTAGAAACCAGGTAGAAGAAAAGCTCGAGAAAGCAATGCAGTCATTCGCAATGGCCAAGTCATTACTTCATGAAAATTATATTGAAGAACTGATGGCTGTACCAAGCCGAAGTGTATCCTTGAATATCGATCGTAAGAACATCATGAGTGTTCGCGTACCACAGATGAACTTCCATTATGATGATCATACGAGCGACGCAGCCGACTTAAGCTATGGATATTTGAATTCCAACGGTGAACTGGATCTGACCTTTGAATACCTGATCGATGTCATGCCAGATATGCTTGAACTCGCTGAAATCGAAAAAACTTGTCAGCTGATGGCAGATGAAATTGAAAAAACACGAAGACGAGTCAATGCTCTGGAATATATGACCATTCCTCAGCTTGAGGAAACGATTTACTTTATTCGTATGAAACTTGATGAGAGTGAACGTTCAGCTATTACCCGACTGATGAAAGTTAAGGATATGGGACAGTAACAGTTGATAATTACAGTGAAAATGGAGAATAAGACATAAGTTCTTATATCTGTTTTCACTGTTTTTACATAGTATGGACAACTAGGAACTTAATAGAATGAAGATAGGCTATCAGCCAGGAGGCAACAGTCATGACATCATCTTTTTTTGAAAAGAAGAATAAAAAGAGAGCACTCGTTTTTGGTGGAGGCGGTGCGCGCGGCTCATTTGAAATAGGTGTCTGGAGAGCTCTTGATGAGCTTGACTATGTTCCGGATATCATCACAGGCACATCTGTAGGTGCCCTGAACGGCGCACTGTATATTCTCGGCAATGTCTCTGAGGCGGAAAGAATGTGGAAAGAAATTGAAACCGGAAAGGTTCTGGATCTCGATGCACCACTGTCGATCGACAGTTTTAAAGACTATCGACGTACTCTGACTGGTTTTCTGATCAAGATAATCAGAGAAAAAGGAATTAGTTCAGCTCCACTAAAAGCTCTGATTGATACGTATATTGATGATGAGAGCAGGATAAGAAGTGACGGGACAATTTTCGGTCTGTCGACAACCAACTTGAAGACGAGAGAAATCGAGTATTATTTTCTGGACGATATTGAAGAAGGCAGGCTTAATGACTACCTTCTAGCCAGTGCGTCACTTTATCCAGCCATTCAGAAAAAAATGATCGACGGGACCCCGTACATCGATGGAGGCTACTGGAATAACATTCCGATAAACATGGCACTGGATAAATTGCCCGACCAGATTGTCCTTGTTGATGTCCAGGGCCCCGGACTACTCCATTATGACCATCAGATAGAAAAATGCGAGTCACTGCTGATCCGAACAAAGTGGCCGCTTGGAGACATGCTGCTGTTTGATACGAACAGGACAGAAGTGAATATAGAACTGGGCTACTGCGAGACTATGAAGTTAGCCAGGCCGGATCTCTATAGAGGACTATGGTATACTTATGATACAGACACAGTAGAAACAGACGCCTCTGTCTTCTATCTCGCGTTGAATGGCCTTTTGACTGGTAAACGGTCAAAAGGGGTCTATGAATATATTAAAAGGGATAATCATCAGCTGATCCTTTTGAGAGAGATTGAGAAACGATGGGGCAGCGCTGTGGATGAAACCACTGTTTCTCTAGCTTTATGTGAACTGACAGGTAAATTGTTCAACATGATCCCTGATAAAATATACAGTATAGACAAGTTTCAAAATGAGATAATCCATCGTCTGATTAAAATGAGAGATGCAGAACGGAAAAATCCTGTAAATGAGTTTGAACCCAGGTTTCTCTTAAGTGGAAAAGAGTGGACCGAAGAATTTCTTGAAGGATTACCGCTGATATCGAACCGGACACTTGTCATACAGATTCTTGAGAGACTTGAAGATGAGCAGCTGAAGTGGGATACCCCTTTCTATAAGCTAATGATTCGAACCAGACCTTTTCCGTTCATTATTGCTTTGTACTGTAAATATCTTTTGAACAAAAATTTAGGTTTGTATAGGTAAAATCAAAATTAACTTTCAATTCTACAGTCTGATATGGTAGAATTGGGGATAAGTTTTCATGGAGAATTTGTGTTGGGAAGGACTTGTAAATGAAAGATAGAGGATTGTTAATCGTTCTGTCCGGCCCGTCCGGGGTAGGAAAAGGAACAGTGAGAAAAGCTATTTTCGATAATTATTCAAATGAATTTGATTATTCCATATCAATGACCACACGCAAGAGACGTGAGGGTGAAAAAGAAGGCATTGATTACTATTTCAGAACTAAAGAAGAATTCGAACAGCTGATAGCTGAAGATGGTCTGCTGGAGTATGCTGAATATGTTGGAAACTACTATGGAACCCCATTGGAGTACGTGAATCAGACGCTGGATGAAGGTCGGGATGTCTTTTTGGAAATCGAGGTCCAGGGAGCTTTGAAAGTCCGAGAAAAAATGCCTGAGGGAATCTTTATATTTCTATCGCCACCGGATCTGGATGAACTTAAGTCAAGAATCGTCAACCGTGGAACAGACAGTGATGAAATGATTGAGAGACGAATGCATAAAGCTGTAGAAGAACTTAAGCTGATTCAGTATTACGACTATGTGGTAGAAAACGATACAGTTAAAAATGCAGCAAGAAAAATCAGAAACATCATAGAAAGTGAACACCTCAAAGTGACAAGGAATTTAAGAGAGTACGCAGAAATTATAGAGGAGATGGAATAAATGCTGTTATACCCTTCATTGGATGATTTACTTAAAAAGATCGATTCGAAATATTCATTGGTGATACTGGCTGCCAAGAGAGCCAAACAACTTCACGACAATCCGTCAGCTGCTATGCTGGAAACGTACCAGAGTGATAAAAATGTCGGGAAGGCCCTAGAAGAAATCAAATCCGGTGATCTGGTCATCGATCCGGATAGTCTTTCAAATTAAATCAATGAAACCTCTGATCGTCTGTTCATCAAAGATTTTTCTTTGCTGGACAAGTTCAGAGGTTTTTTCCTAGTGTATAAACTGGGAAAGTATTATGAGGACACATAGGCTGAAAATTGGTAAACTAATAAAAACAGCACCGAGGTGACGTAATGATCAATGGAAAAAAGATAGCCCTGTATGTAACGGGAGGAATAGCTGTATACAAAGCAGTGGACTTGTTGAGAGAACTGATAAAAAATGGAGCAGAAGTAAGGGTGGCTATGACAAAAGGAGCAGCAGAGTTCGTCACACCCCTGACCTTTCAGATTCTGAGCAAACATACTGTTTATATTGATACATTTTCTGAAGACGACCCTAGTATAGTCAATCATATCAATTTGGCTGACTGGGCGGACTACTCTATAGTAGCGCCCCTTACTGCCAATACATTGGCAAAGATGGCACATGGGTTAGCTGATAATTTCGTGACATCAGCTCTTCTTGCAGTGACCCATCCAGTATTCACTGTACCTGCGATGAATGGAAATATGTACAGAAATACCGTGACTCAGGAAAATATTGAGAAGCTTTCAGCTAGAGGAATAGTTGTCATGAGCCCTGATACTGGGTTTCTGGCTGAAGGGTACAGTGGAGAAGGACGTTTTCCTGAAAAATCCAGAATAATAGACGAGCTGGAAGCTTTTATCCGAGATCACTCTGAGAAGCTTCCTCTAAGAGGCAAAAAAATCATTGTGACTGCCGGTGGAACAAAGGAACGGATCGATCCGGTCAGGTATATTACAAATGACTCGTCAGGAAAAATGGGCCATGCATTGGCAGTGGAAGCCTGGAAGAGAGGAGCCGAAGTGGTATTGATCAGTGCAAGTCAGCTGGCTACACCAGATTATATTACGCGTGTCCCTGTTGAATCTGCTGAAGAGATGCTGAGAACTGTGACTGATGAATTTGACGATGCGGATGCAGTGATCATGGCTGCTGCAGTATCCGATTATGCGCCTGCTACCGTTGAAAAACAGAAGATGAAGAAAAAAGATAGCCTCACATTATCATTCAGGAAAAACCCGGATATACTAAAAAGTCTAGGAGAAAAGAAAAAACCAGATCAGTTGCTCATCGGTTTTGCAGCTGAAACGGAAGATCTGATTCGATACGCTGAAAAGAAGCTGAATGATAAAAATGCTGACTTGATTATTGCCAATGACGTCGGGAAAAAAGACAGAGGCTTCAATGTGGATGAAAATGAAGTGACCATGCTGTCGAGAAAGTCGGAACCTGTTACGATAAGTTTGAGGAGCAAATCAGATGTTTCAGTCGAGGTCATAGACTGGTTGGTCACTAATATGAACTGAAAGGAAGAATCAGATGGCATTATTTGCTGAAGTTATAGTGGACGTGCCTACGTTACAGACAAATCAGCCTTATTCCTATAAAATCCCAGAGCGTTTTGAAGCGTTTATTCAGAAAGGTATGAGAGTGATCGTACCTTTGGGTAAGGGGAGCCGAACGGTCCAGGGCTTTGTCGTCGGCTTCAGTGATCAGACGACTTTTTCGGGCGATATAAAAGAAATCCAGTCCCTCATGGATAACTCGCCGGTACTGAGTGAAGAAATGATTACTTTTGGCAGAGACCTGGCTTATCAGACTTTCAGTTTTCAGATCAAATGCTATCAGACAATGCTTCCTGCTGTACTAAAAGCGCGTTATGTCAGAGTAATACGTCTTATCGATGAAATTGATGAAGACCTGCTGTTCGATTTGTTTAAAGGCAAAGATCGAATAAGCTGGGAAGAGGCTGAAAAAGCAGACAACCTGGATATTGTCCTTAAACTGGAAAAAGAAAATAAAGTGCATATCGATTACCTCGTCACAGACAAGAGTACAGTCAAAAAAGAAAAATACGTCAGACCGTTATTGTCATATGAGCACCTGGAAGAAATGAAGATGGGGATTCCTTCAAATGCGCACAAGCAGCTGATCCTTTTAAACCTGCTGCAGCAGATGGAAAAAGAAGAGGAGCAGCCAGTCACAGCATTTAAAGAACACGGACTGGCCTTGTCTCATATTCGGACGGGAGAAGGAAAAGGCTGGTGTGAAGTTGTCGAGAAGGAAGTCCTGAGAGATCCTTTTTCAGATATTACTTTTGAACAGAGCCAGCCGCTTTCTCTGACAGCCGATCAGAAATTGGCTTTCGACACGATCGATCGGGCTGTAAAGACTGAACAGCATGAAGTCTTTCTGCTTCAGGGGGTGACAGGAAGCGGCAAGACGGAAGTTTATCTTCAGACGATTTCTGAAGTTCTAGAAAAGGATAAAGGGGCTCTCATGCTAGTACCTGAAATTGCCCTGACCCCACAGATGGTCGAACGATTCAAAGGACGTTTCGGAGACCGTGTAGCTGTCCTGCACAGCGGCTTGTCTGATGGCGAAAAGTATGATGAATGGAGAAAGATCGAGAGAGGACAGGCTCAAGTAGTCGTAGGCGCCCGTTCCAGTATTTTTGCGCCATTAAAAAAAATCGGGCTGATCATCATTGACGAAGAACACGAAACGACCTACAAGCAGGAAGAGTTTCCTAAATACCATGCCCGTGATGTAGCAGTCTGGCGAGGACAGTATCATAACTGTCCCGTGCTGCTGGGAAGTGCAACGCCTTCTCTGGAATCAAGGGCGCGGGCGATGAAAGGGGTATATACCCTTCTGGAACTGAGTGAGCGGGCTAACCAGGCTGCTATGCCGCAAGTTAAGGTTATCGATATGCGTGAGGAAGCTAAAAACGGTAACCGATCCACTTTTTCAGACGTGCTCCTGAGTGAGCTGGACAAGCGCATCCATCAGAATGAACAGGCTGTCCTGCTTTTGAACCGAAGAGGCTACTCATCTTTTGTCCTCTGTCGGGACTGCGGATACGTACTGGAATGTCCCAATTGTGACATATCTCAGACCCTTCATATGGATACTAAGACAATGAAGTGCCACTACTGCGGCCATGAAGAAGGGATTCCAAGAAACTGTCCGAAATGTACAAGCCCTGCGATCCGTTACTACGGTACCGGGACTCAAAAAGTTGAAGAGGAACTGCAGGAGTATCTTCCAGACGCCCGCATCATTCGTATGGATGTTGATACTACAAGAAAAAAAGGGGCACATCAGAAACTGTTCAAGCGGTTTGAACAGAAACAGGCTGATATCTTGCTCGGGACTCAGATGATAGCCAAAGGTCTGGATTTTCCGGATGTCACTCTAGTTGGGGTCATTAATGCAGACACATCTCTTGGACTACCGGATTTCCGGTCTGCAGAAAAAACCTTTCAGCTGCTTACTCAGGTGAGTGGGCGATCCGGACGTGGACAGAAGACTGGAGAGGTCATTGTCCAGTCTTACAATCCTGATCATTACGCCATTCAGAAAGCAAAGCATCACGATTATGATTCATTTTTCAAAAAAGAGATGAATCTGAGACGGCTCAGTGAATACAGTCCTTATTATTTTCTGCTTAAGCTGTCAGTCAGTCATGAGAACGAAATGACTGCAGCTAAGAAAATTCATGAATTCATAGAGTTTTTGAAACCGTCCTTAAGTGAACAGGCTATTATATTAGGACCGACTCC
This sequence comes from Alkalibacterium sp. m-11, assembly GCF_054658155.1. Classification (NCBI taxonomy): domain Bacteria; kingdom Bacillati; phylum Bacillota; class Bacilli; order Lactobacillales; family Carnobacteriaceae; genus Alkalibacterium; species Alkalibacterium sp. m-11. The sequence continues at coordinate 56,572 of NZ_BAAGIR010000001.1, read as the reverse complement.
AAAGTCCATTGCCAGAACACATAACCGCTATCATTTCCAGACGATCATCAAATATAAAAAAGAAGAGAAACTAAAAGAAAAGTGCCATGAGCTGCTGATGAATACCCAGAAAGAACAGGCTAAAGGTCTGTATATATCCTTGGACTATCATCCGCTCGACTTTATTTAAGAGGAAAGGGGTTTATCCTATGTATAAAATAGTATTTATGGGAACACCTGAATTTTCAGTACCGATACTGGAAGGACTTATACAGCAAGAAGATTACGAGGTGATTGGAGTTGTCACTCAGCCGGACCGTAAAGTGGGACGTAAAAAGGTGATGACCCCGCCACCTGTTAAAAAGAAAGCAGTTGAACATGGCATTGCTGTTTTCCAACCGGAAAAACTATCAGGATCCGAAGAGATGAATCAGGTGCTTGCGCTTGATCCGGATATCATCGTTACCGCTGCCTATGGACAGTATGTGCCGACGAAAATGCTTAAAGCGCCAAAGTATAAGGCAGTCAATGTGCACGCATCTCTGCTTCCAAAGTACAGAGGTGCGGCGCCTATTCATTATGCACTAATCAATGGGGATAGAGAAACAGGTGTAACCATCATGTACATGGAAAAGGAAATGGATGCAGGGGACATCATTTCCCAAAGGTCTCTGAGAATTGATCCGGAAGATACTGTTGGAACGCTTTTCAGTAAATTAAGTTTGATCGGCAGAGACCTCCTTCTGGACACCCTTCCGGATATCTTTTCCGGGACTCACACACCTGCAAGTCAGGATTTGTCTGAAGTGACCTATTCACCGATGATTTCCAGAGAGGAAGAAAAAATCGACTGGACTAAGCGAGCAGAGACCATCGCTTTTAAAGTACGTGGAATGAATCCATTTCCCGGAGCATATACCTTGCTGAAAGGTCAGAGATTCAAGATCTGGCGGGCAGAGGCAGTCAGTCAATCATCTGATAAAGAGCCTGGAACGATAGTCAGACTTACAAATAAGGACATGCAGATTCAGTGCGGAGAACAGACTGTCTTGTCCCTTAAGGAAGTTCAGCCATTCGGTAAGCCTAAAATGACGATAGAAGACTTTCTGTCCGGAGCAGTCAACCACTTAGAAGAAGGGGAACGATTTGAGTAATCAGAAGATAAAGCAAAGCAGCCGTTACCTGGCTGTTGAAATTTTAGACAAGGTTGAAGCCAGTCAGGCATTCAGTAATATTGTACTGAACGATGTCCTCAGACAGAATCAGCTGTCTCCAGAAGATACACGTTTTCTGACTGAGCTGGTATATGGTGTCATTCAGAATAAGCTGAAGCTGGATTATCAACTGGATCCATTTATCAGAAAACAGAAGAAAATAGATGGATGGGTCATGCAGCTGCTGCGTGTATCCTTATACCAAATCACACTTCTCGATAAAATACCTATGCATGCGATAGTCAATGAAGCTGTTAATATTGCTAAGGTCAGAGGAAACAGAGGGATCACAGGGTTTGTCAACGGCGTACTCCGTGCTATTGAGCGAAAAGGCGTACGCTCAGCAGATGACATCAGTGAACCGATAAAAAAATTGTCCATTATGTACAGTTACCCTGAGTGGATCGTTACGCTTCTATCAGAAGAAGTTGGAATGGAAGAGACAGAACAAATACTCGATTCCTTATCTGACAAGGCCCGCTTAAGTTTAAGGGTCAACACGACACTCAAGTCTGTGGAAGACGTTCAGAGGCAGCTGGAACTGGAAGGATTTGAAACTGAAAAGAGCAAAGTGTCTGCAAACGGACTGATTTGTCTGCGAGGTCTGCCTGTGCACTCGTCATTATTTAAGGATGGAGTCATCACGATTCAGGACGAAAGTTCCATGCTTGTTGCTGAAGCACTGCAAATTGAAGCTGGGGATGCGGTTCTGGACGCCTGTGCAGCACCAGGGGGGAAAACCACCCACATCGCCACTTATCTGGATAAAACCAAAGGCGGACAGGTGACCGCTCTTGATCTTCATGAGAAAAAAATAAGAAAAATAAGAGAAAATGCGGATCGACTGGGATTTGCTGATATAATAATAACGAATGCCATGGATGCGAGAAAAGCCGCTGAAACATTTGAACACGAGTCATTCGACAAGATACTTATTGATGCCCCGTGTTCAGGCTTAGGTCTTATGAGAAGGAAACCAGATATCCGCTACCAGAAAAGACTGTCAGATATAAATGCTCTGCAGAAAGTCCAGCTGGATATTCTGACTTCTGTCGCTCCGCTGCTGAAAAAAGGTGGACGACTTGTTTACAGTACCTGCACAATCACCAGAAAAGAAAATGATGACGTGGTAAAAGCTTTCCTCTCAGAACAGCCTTCATACGAAATCGAACCGGTTTATAGAAATAACTCGAGCATCAAGCTATCTGAAAATGGCTTTCTTCATCTGTACCCGCATCGGTACCATACGGACGGTTTTTTCATAGCTTCTTTGAGAAAGACATAGTCAGTTTAATTCTGTTCACTGATCATAGACTTATGGTCGGTGATTTACATAGGAAAATATGGAGTGATACAAACTGAATACTTATAAGAAAACACATATTGGAATGAGAACGACTAATCAGGATTTTGTCGAACTCTTTTATAATCAGGCCGATCAGCTGCTGGCTATTTTATGTGACGGCATGGGTGGACACAAGGCTGGAGATATTGCAAGCGAGATGGCTGTCATGCAGTTGGGTCACAGATGGCAGGAAACAGCTTTTGCCACTTCAGCAGATGTTAAGGAATGGCTTGACAGGCAGATCAATATAGAGAATCAGCGGATCTACAGAGTAGCCAGAACTTACAATGATCTTCAGGGAATGGGAACCACCCTTGTTACTGCAGCGTTTATTAATGAAGCGATCGTAATAGGAAACGTCGGGGACAGCAGAGCATACCAGCTGAATGCTGACAATGATATGCGTTTGATCACAGTCGATCATTCGTTTGCAAACGAACTCCACCTGAGCGGTGAAATTACTGAGGAAGAAGCGAAAAATCATCATCAGAGGCACACCCTCACACGCTCGCTAGGAGTGTTTGACAAAGTGATGATTGACTTTTTTGAACTGAATAAAGAAGAGACACAGTTGATCCTGCTCTGCTCCGATGGGCTGTCGAATGGGATCGACAGGAAAGAGATGAACAACATCGTAAAGAGTGAACTAAATTTAAGCAGCAAAGCTGAAGCCTTGATTGATGCTTCATTAAAAAATGGATCGACAGACAATATAACCGTCTGTCTGATCGATCTGACTGAACAGTCGCAGAATGTTAGGAGGGGAGCGTAAGTGATTCCCGGAGAAAGAATTAGCAACAGATATAAGATAATAAGAGAAATAGGATCCGGAGGTATGGCACAAGTTTACCTGGCAGAAGATCTTATCCTTGAAAGAAATGTGGCCGTTAAACTGATGGCCTATAATTTTCATAATGATGAGGCCAGTATCAGACGCTTCAAGAGAGAGGCCCTTTCAACAACTGAGCTGATACATCCGAATATAGTCAATGTGGTCGATGTAGGGGAAGATGATACACCTTACATCGTCATGGAATACGTGGAGGGATACGATCTTAAGGAATTTATTCGTCAGAACCATCCGATTCCCTATAAAAAAACAATCGAAATCATGTCTCAGATTTTAGCTGCTGTAGAATATGCACATAATCACAATATTATCCATAGAGACCTTAAACCGCAGAATATTCTTATCGATCATAGTGAAAAAGTAAAAATAACGGACTTTGGGATTGCAGTAGCATTGTCAGAAAATTCCATTACTCAAACTAACTCGCTGCTGGGATCCGTTCACTATATTTCGCCCGAGCAAGCGAGAGGAAGTATGGCAACGAAGCAATCAGATATCTATTCACTGGGTATCCTTCTTTACGAACTGCTCTCTGCCCGTGTGCCATTCGATGGGGAGTCTCCAGTATCGATTGCCTTGAAGCATTTCCAGAACGACATGCCTTCATTAAAAGAAAACGATTCTTCGCTTCCGCAGGCTCTCGAAAATGTTGTTCTAAAAGCCACAGCTAAAGAACCGGGTGATCGTTACCGGTCTGTCTCAGAGATGAAGAAGGATCTTGAAACATCATTGTCAGAATCACGGGCAGAAGAAATGAAATTTATGCCTGTATCGACACACGATGATGAAACACGTATGATTGAACCGGTAAAAATCAGACCGGATAAAACTGAAGCACCTTCAGCTGAGCAAAAACCAGTTGAAGAGCCGGATAGAGCTGCACCCGAACCTAATAAAGAGAAGAAGAGAAAACGGCGGAGGAAAGGCTTGCTTTTCATCATTCTTCTTCTTTTGATGCTGATTGGCTCTCTTCTGGTCTTCAGTATGACACGACCAAGAGAGGTGAGTGTGCCGGATCTATCAGGCCTTACTCTGGAGGAGGCCGAAGAAGAACTGGAAGAACTGAATTTGCAGGTGGGAGATATCATTGAGCAGAACAGCATTGATGTGGAAGCAGGTAGAATAATCCGTACAAATCCGTCACCTGATGCAGTACTCCGGGAATTTGCTTCAGTTAACCTGTTTGTCAGCCTGGGGGAAGAGATGATCACCCTTGAAGATTATGAAAATGTCTCATATGAGGATGCGAGGGCTGAACTGACAGATATGGGCTTCACTGTAGAAAGAGAAGACGTATTCAGTAATGATATATCTGAAGGGAATGTCGTCTCCCAAAGTATATCTGCCGGCGAAGAAGTAGTGCCAAGTGAATCGACGATCACCCTTCAAGTAAGCAGCGGTCCGGAAGGCTTTACTCTAAGGCGTCTTGTCGGATATTCTTCTGTAGGAGTAGAAGACTATGCCGATGATCTGAACCTTTCAGTAACTATTACCAATGAACCGCACGATACTATTCCTGAAGGACAGGTTGCCCGACAGTCTCCTGAACCGGGAACAACGGTATATCCGGGATCGAGAATCTCAGTTGTCTTCTCAACTGGGCCTGAAGAACCCGAATATGTAACGTTTGACAGAGGTATCATCATTGAGTACCTAAGTGAGACAGAAGAAGAGGCAGAAAATGATGGAGATGAAGAAAATGAAGAAGATGATGAAAACGGAGAATCAGACGAAGGGCTGACACCCAATGCCATTGAGATTTATGTCGAAGATGCTGAGCACTCGTTTGACGATGTCTACCGAGCCTTTGACATCTATGAGGACACTCCGCAAATCATTACATTCGTAGTGGAAGAAGGGCAGACAGCCAGTTTCCGAATCGTTAGAGACGGGGAAGTCATCAGAGAAGAAACAGGGATAAGCCCGAACGACTAGAAGGAGGAAGGTACTTGCACGAAGGACGAATAATAAAAGCCCTCAGCGGTTTCTACTATATCCAGACACCTGAAAAAGATGTGTATCAGACCCGTCCAAGAGGGATTTTCAGAAATAGAAATGAAACACCTCTCGTCGGTGATAAAGTGAAGTTTACATTCGAGACAGACAAAGAAGGAACACTGGAAGAAATAATGCCGAGAGAAAATGAACTGTCGCGTCCATCCGTTGCCAATGTGGATCTGGGCTTTGTCATCATGTCGGTCAAGGACCCGGATTTTTCTACTTCACTTCTTGACCGTTATCTTGTGTCTCTTGAGCAGCATCATATCAGACCGGTCATCTACATTACCAAGACAGACCTGACGACAGATGAAGAATACGCTGCTGCAGAGGATCTTGCCGATATTTATACTTCTATCGGATACAAAGTGATATTACCGGATCAAAATAAGCAGGTGAGTCCAGTGACACTGCAGGAGAGATTTGGAGATCTTGTCAAAGATAAGCTGGCAGTGTTCATGGGGCAGTCCGGAGCTGGCAAGTCAACCCTGCTGAACAGTCTTAACCCGGAACTTAAACTGAAGATTGGGGAAACCTCCAAATCACTTGGAAGAGGAAGGCATACGACACGACACGTTGAGCTTGTGCCTTTACTCGGAGGCCTGGTTGCAGATACGCCTGGTTTCAGTGCGATTCAGTTTGAAGAGCTGGATGCACAGGATCTTTCAGCCTGTTTTCCGGAAATCTGGGAAAAAGGAAAAGACTGTCGGTTCAGCGGATGTATACATCAGAATGAACCAAATTGTGCCGTCAAGAAGGCTGTAGAAGAACAGGTGATAGCATCATTTAGATACAACAACTATCTCTCTCTTATCGAAGAGATACAGAACAGAAAACCACGTTATGGAAAGAAGAGGGGAAAATAATGGTTAAAATTGCGCCATCTATTCTTAGTGCGGATTTTGCGGAACTGAAGAAAGAGATTCAGAAGGTCGAGGATGGGGGAGCAGACTGGATCCATATTGATACGATGGATGGTCATTTTGTACCCAATCTGTCCTTTGGTGTGCCGATAGTCAAATCAGTGCGACCGCACACCCAATTGCCTCTTGACTGTCATCTGATGGTAGAAAACCCTGAAAATTATATCAATGACTTTGCTGAGTCAGGAGCAGATATTATTTCGATTCACGCTGAAAGCACGGTCCATCTTCATCGTGCTCTCCAGATGATCCGGTCAGCTGAAGTTAAAGCAGGTCTGGTAATCAATCCGGCCACTCCCGTCTCCATGATAGCTGATAGTCTGCACATGACAGATCTCGTCCTGGTCATGACAGTCAATCCTGGATTTGGAGGGCAGTCGTTCATTAAAGAGACGGTCAGTAAGATAGAGCAGCTGGCTGCTCTGAAACAAGAGCACGGGTACTCTTATGAAATAGAAGTTGACGGTGGAATAAATGATGAGACTGCAAAAGTCTGTATAGAAGCAGGCGCCACAGTATTGGTAGCCGGTTCATACGTCTATGGTGCAAGTGATGCTGGACAGCAGATCACCAATCTGAAACAGTCGGTGAAGTAGATGAGTACGATCCATATTATGCTGGGCAGCCCGGATGAGCAAAGAGCCTGGCCTCCAAAGAAACAGCAGGATCACTACATCGGAGTGGACAGAGGGGCGTTTTACCTAACTGAAAATGGCTACAGTCCTGACCTGGCTCTTGGCGATTTCGATTCGATTTCAGAGATGGAAAAGCAGAAGATAAAAGAACATGTTGGGACATTTATTGAAGTAGATCCTGATAAAGAAGATACGGATGCAGAGCTTAGTCTGGTCTATGCCATGAAGCAGTTTGACTCAGAAAAAGTGATTGTCTATGGCTGGTCAGGTGGGCGTCTGGATCATCTGATGAGCATTCTTATGATTCCATTGCAGCCTAGATTCCACAACATCCAAGAAAAAATAGAGTTTGTCAATCAGACTAACAGCATAAAATATTATCAGCCCGGCGTACACAAAGTGGTTAAAGAGCAGAATAAAACTTACTGCTCTGTTATCGGGATGACTCCGGTCAAGCACCTGTCTCTTGGTCAGGGGTTCAAGTATCAGCTCGATGGAGCAGATTATGACTACCCAGCAGCTCTGATCAGTAACGAGTTCGTGGCAGCAACTGCAAACCTGTCCTTTAAGTCGGGTATAATAGCTTTTGTTCAAAGTAGAGACTGAATACATTTATATCAGATTATGATTTCAGGAATGATAAGAAATCCAGATGACTAAACTTTGACTGAACGAAAAGCAATGAGACCTCTCCAAAAGTGGCGAGAGTCCTCATTGTTTTTTTAGTCAGAAGAATCAGGTGGCGAAAGGATGATAGTGACAGATCCAATCCCTTATTAAAATATAGTTGTCTGAACACCATACTGAAGACAGCAGGTGATATGTCTAAAGTTAAAATTTTTAGTATAGACCGCTCTCCGATATGTTAATATAGAAATATAATAATTGATACCATAACAAATTAAGCTTTTACATAGCGAATAGAGGTATGCAGATGATTAGTAATAGAAGGAAGTTCTTCCGCTGCCGGATCAGTGGGTTCAAAGAAGCGACGATGATCCTACCGGCAAAGGAAGATAGAGTGTATACAGTAACACTCAGCAATATTAGTGGTAACGGATTGTCCTTTGTGAGCAGAGAAACATTCAAGGTCACCGAGTTTCTGACATATACATTTAAATTTGAACTGGAAGAAGAATGGTTTGAACTGGAGGGATGCATTATCCGCAAGAGCGGAGAGGAGAACCGGTACATTAAGTACGGCGTAAAACTAGCTCCTTTATCAGTAAAAGAAGAGTCAAGACTAATAGGAGTGATAAATAAGTATCAGATCAAACAGAATAAATCTGATCTTTTTTCAGAAGACTGAACTTTATTTATGTTTGCTGAGATCCTTTAAGTGCTATTCCATTAAAACAACCCGACTGTCCATGACTAGTTTGTCCTGGGCTGTAGGGTTGTTTTGCTGATTGTCTTAGGTAACCCATTTTAAAAAAATAAAATATCAAAAAAAACCTGCATATGCTAAATTACTTAACATCTGCAGGCTCCATGATTTTATTATTATACGCGTTCAACTTTTCCTGATTTTAAAGCGCGGGCAGAAACCCATAATTTTTTAGGTTTTCCATCAACCATGATACGAACTTTTTGTAAATTCGCAGCGAAGCGACGTTTTGATTTGTTGTTAGCGTGTGAGCGGTTGTTTCCGCTTCTAGCTTTACGTCCAGTTACAAAACATTCTTTAGCCATTTTTTCTCCTCCTTCGTGCATAGCTTTAACAAACAAAGCTAACTCATACTTATATAAAGTATCACATATCAGTGAATGAAGCAAGTCTTTTTTTGTAATCGTTCAAGGATTATTACTTTACAGCCGACGGTATACATTTTTTTCTGTAAGTCGTTATGAATACTAAGTTTTATCTACAAAAGTAGGCTGGAACAGTGTATACTGGAGGATATAACATAAACAGTTTATTCATCACATACCCAGAGGCAAGGTCCGGATTATCTTGCCTTTTTTTACGGGGTGCGATATGCTAAAATATGTTTGAATATCAAAGAAACCTTTAAAAAAAATCTGTATATATAGTAGGAGAAAGGGGAAAAAGGATGAGTGTTCAGTTGAACAATGAATTTGGAACGATTGAAATGTCAAATGATGTCATATCGACTGTAGTGGGTGGAGCAGCTACTGAGATTTTCGGAATCGTAGGTATGGCTAGCCGTAAACATGTGAGAGATGGGATCAATGAAATCCTAAATAGAGACAACTACTCAAGAGGTGTAGAGGTCAGACAGGAAGATCAGGGTATTGTTGTAGATGTCTACATCGTAGTCAGTTACGGCACGAAAATAACTGAAGTATCTAAAAATGTTCAGGAGCTAGTGAGATACCAGCTGGAACATGACCTGGGTATTGTCGCCAGTTCAGTGAATGTATATGTTCAGGGCGTAAGAGTTCAAAATGACATGTAAGCCATAGTCACTGTTCTAAAAGTGACAAAGGAGGAAATTGCAAAAGTGGATGCTAAGAGTTTAAAATCAAAAAAGTTTAAAGAAATGGTGGCCCTGGGTAGAAAACGTCTGGACGAACAGACTGAATATGTCAACTCATTGAATGTATTCCCGGTACCGGATGGTGATACAGGGACAAATATGAATTTATCATTTACCAGCGGAACGAATGCTGTTAAAGATTCAACCAGTGACAACATGGGAGACACTGCCCAGGCACTGGCCAAGGGTCTGCTTATGGGTGCCCGTGGAAATTCCGGTGTTATTCTTTCCCAGCTTTTCAGAGGCTTCTCTAAAGCGATCGAAGGCAAAGAAGAAATCAATGCACAGGAATTAGCTGCAGCTTTTCAAGGTGGAGTAGACACAGCCTACAACGCAGTGATGAAACCTGTAGAAGGGACAATACTGACAGTTGCAAGACAGTCAGCAAAAGCCGGATCGAAAAAGGCTGAGGAAACTGACGACGTTATCGAGATAATGGAAACTGTCCTCACTGCTGCTAAAAAATCACTTAAAAAGACTCCTGATCTTCTGCCGGTTCTTAAAGAAGTAGGCGTGGTTGACAGTGGCGGACAAGGTCTAGTCTATATTTATGAAGGCTTTCTTTCTTCACTGACTGGAGAAGAGCTTGTTGAAGAAGGACATGAACTGGATGAACTGGTTCGTGCAGAACACCATAGAGGCGGCGTGCATGAGCATGTATCAACTGAAGACATCACGTTTGGATACTGTACTGAAATTATGGTTCGTATCGGCGAAGGGGAAACAGTTGAGCAGGAATTTGACTACGAAGAGTTCAGAAATTACTTAGATAAACTCGGAGATTCTCTTCTAGTCGTATCAGATGAAGAAGTCATCAAAGTGCACGTGCATACCGAAAAACCGGGCGAAGTCATGAACTACGGTCAGAAATTCGGCTCACTGATGAAGATCAAAGTCGATAATATGCGTGAGCAGCACTCTAAGCTGTCTCATTCTGACGAATCTACTCCGCAGACTACTAAGAAAAAAGATTTTGCTGTTGTAGCTATAGCTCCTGGAGAAGGGCTTAAAGTCCTGTTTGAAAGTCTGGGTGTTGACTATGTGCTTCAAGGTGGACAGACGATGAATCCAAGTACTGAAGATATCGTCAAAGCCATGGAAAGCGTACCGGCTGACAACTACATTATTCTGCCTAACAATAAGAATATCTTCATGGCTGCTGAGCAGGCTGCACAAGTCGTCGAAGCAAGTGCAGCTGTCGTTGAGACACGTACGATTCAGCAAGGGCTGACAGCTATGCTGGGATACAATCCGGCACATGATCTGGAAACAAACAAAGAGACAATGACTGAAGAACTGGATCTTGTAAAATCCGGTCAAATCACTTTTGCAGTTAGAGACACCGAAATCAACGGCCTGGCGATCCGCAAGGACGATTTCATGGGTCTGATCGATGGAGAAATCAAAGTAACAGAACCTGATATGTTTGATGTAGCGGTAAAGACAATAGAGCTGATGATTGATGAAGACAGCGAGATCGTCACACTGCTTATCGGTGAAGATGGAACTGAAGAAGAAGCTGAAAAAATCTCTGAGTATATCAATGATCACTTCCCTGATTTGGAAGTTGAAATTCATGCTGGAGATCAGCCCGTTTATCCGTATCTGATTTCTGTAGAATAATTATTAAGAGGAATAGGAGAAACGACTTGTGATTCTGTTGTTTCCTCTATTCCTGTTTTTTTAGAAAGGAGAGAGTTTGTGAATCAGTCTATTCAAGACCCGGTATCAGTACTCTCAGGCGTTGGAGAAAAAAGAGTCGATGCTCTGAACGATTTGGGGATTTACACCATTTACGATCTTCTGACCCATTATCCCTTTCGCTATGAAGACCTGACTGTGAGAGCTATCGATGAAATTGAAGATAACGAAAAAGTGGTGCTGGAAGGCATTGCACTGTCAGATGGTGTATTAAGTCACTTCGGGAGAAGAAAGAATCGACTGACTTTCCGTATCAACTGCGATCATGTGATAGTTAGCGTGACTTTCTTTAATCAGCCTTTCCTTCAGAAACAGGTACAGGCCGGTAACCTTTTAAAGATATACGGGCGCTGGGATATCAATAGAAAACAGCTTAACGGCATAAAAATCCTTTCTACAGGAAATGAGAATCAGAATACCGAGGCCATTTACCATACTACGAAAAAAATCAGACAGTCTACTTTTCTCAAACTGATAAAACAAGCATGGGACATTTATCATCCTTTTATAGAGGATAATATACCACTGACTCTACTGGAAGAGTATCAGCTGTCGAGCATGAAAGAGACGATATTCAATATGCATTTTCCGGAAAGTGATGAGCAGCTTGAAAAGGCCCGGTACTCAGTTGTATTCAGAGAGTTTTTTTACTATCAGATGAAACTGATCTGGCGCAAGAAACAGCTGAAGAACAGCCAGTTTGGTAATCGTATCGAATATAATGTTGATAGACTGAAGTCATTTTTCAGGAGTCTGCCATACGAACTGACGGAGGCTCAGAAAAGAGTAGTCAATGAAGTCTGTAAAGATCTTCTGTCTTCCCGCCAGATGTTCAGACTGGTGCAGGGGGACGTTGGGAGCGGAAAGACAGTGGTAGCCGCTGCAGCGATATTAGCTGCCCAAACAGATGGCAGGCAGACGGCATTCATGGCACCTACTGAAATTCTTGCCGCTCAGCACAAAGAGTCTCTTGATGAGATGTTCCTTGATATAGACATTACAGTTGCTCTGCTGACGGGATCTACTCGTAAGAAAGAAAGAGATGCCATCCTTGAAGGTCTGGAAAATGGATCGATTGATTGTGTCGTTGGAACCCATGCTTTGATACAGGAAGGGGTCAATTACAAGTCTCTCGCTCTCGTCATCACTGATGAGCAGCATCGGTTCGGAGTGAACCAGAGAAAAGCTTTGAGAGAAAAGGGCTATCACCCCGACGTACTCTTCATGACGGCCACCCCTATACCTAGAACGTTATCGATTACGGCATATGGAGAGATGGATGTATCGATCATCGATGAAATGCCAAAGGGAAGGAAACCGATATCCACTTACTGGATCCGTCCGGCTCATTTTGACAGACTGATTGGATTTGTACAGAAAGAGTTGAGTAAAGGCCACCAGGTTTATGTCATCAGCCCGCTGATTGAAGAGTCGGAAACCATGGATCTTGAAAACGTAACTGCGCTGCAGGCCACCTACCAGGAAGCTCTAGGAAGTCAGGCATCAGTCGGGCTGCTTCATGGTAAAATGACACCTTCAGAAAAAGAAGAAGTTATGACAGCATTTCAGGCAAACGAACTGAATGTGCTCGTCTCGACAACAGTCATCGAAGTAGGCGTAAATGTCCCGAACGCTACATTAATGGTCATTCACGACGCAGACCGGTTCGGCCTGGCTCAGCTGCATCAGCTGAGAGGCAGAGTAGGGCGTGGAGCAGATGAATCTTACTGTGTTCTGATCGCTGATCCCAAAGGAGAAAAAGGAGCAGAGCGAATGAAAATCGTCACCGAAACGAGTGACGGCTTTGTCCTCAGTGAGAAGGATCTGGAAATGCGTGGGTCCGGAGATATGTTCGGGTTGAAGCAGTCGGGGATGCCTGAATTCAAACTTGCTGATATCAATGAAGATGCAGTAATTTTAGAAGACGCTCGTAAGCAGGCTATACTTCTACTGAATTCAGAACAGTTTTATCAGGAAGAAGCGTATGCTGGACTCAGAAATGAGATAGGAATCATCCTCGATCAGCAGCCGATCCTTGACTAACATTAGAAAGTAACAGGAGGAAATTAAAGTGAGAATTGCTGTAGATGCTATGGGCGGAGATAACGCCCCTAAAGAAATCGTTAAAGGTTGTTTAAGGGCAGCCAGAGAATTTTCAGACGTGACACTTGTCTTATATGGGAAGGAAGAAGCCATCAGAAATGAATTGAGCGAAGATCTTCCTAACATCGAGATCGTTCACTCTGAAGAAGTGGTCAAAAGTGATGACGATCCAGTCAGATCAATTCGAAGAAAAAAAGAATCATCGATGGTCAAAGCTGCTTACTCTGTAAAAAATGGTGAAAACCATGCCTTGTTCTCTGCAGGGAACACCGGCGCGCTTCTTGCTGCAGGAACATTGATTATTGGTCGTATGAAAGGGATCGATCGTCCCGGACTTCTGGCGACATTTCCTGCATTATCAGATAAACGCGCAGTTTTCAATATGATCGATGTAGGGGCAAATGCAGATTCGAAACCCCTGAATATCAATCAGTATGCCACTTTAGGGACCTATTACTCAAAGCATGTCCACGGCATAGTTAAGCCGACTGTTGGGCTGCTGAATAACGGAACAGAAGAAAACAAAGGAAATGACCTGTCCAAATCATCGTATGCCTTATTAAAAGAGAACGATGCAATCAATTTTATCGGTAATGTAGAAGCAAGAGACCTTTTGGATGGAGTTGCTGATGTCGTTGTTACTGATGGATTTACAGGGAATGCGGTGCTTAAAACAATTGAAGGGACCGCGATCTCTCTGATGAGCGTCATTAAGGGTGCGATCATGGACAACGGGATCAAAGCCAAACTTGGCGGGCTGATGCTTAAAGACAGTCTTAAAGAAGTGAAAGATCTGCTAGATTATTCCAAGTATGGAGGAGCAGTCCTGTTTGGTCTTAAAGCACCGGTTATAAAGACGCATGGATCAGCAACAGAAGAGCCCGTTTATCATACGATCAGACAGATAAGAGAAATGCTCGAATCTAGTCTCCTCGAAGATCTAATCAGGCATTTCGAAAATCAGTAAGTACAGGCTCATCTGTAATATATGACGTTTTTTTGTAATTCTTTTTAAATATATGGAAATTACAATGAGGATGTTATACAATTATCCTTATGAATCAAATGATATTTTAATAATAGATTAATAGAAATAATAGAATCTGATCAATTATCAGTGAGGGAGTAGAGTAGAATGAGTGAACAGGAAGTATTTGATAAAGTTAAAAACATTATTGTTGAGCGTTTAGGTGTAGATGAAGAAAAAATTACACGCGACACTACTTTTAAAGATGATCTGGGAGCAGACTCCCTGGATATAGTGGAACTGGTCATGGAAATGGAAGACACATTTGGTAAAGAAATATCAGATGAAGACGCTGAACAGATCACAACTGTCGGAAAAGCAGTCGATTACATCAAGAGTAACGCATAGTTTATTTTGAACAAAATATGACTCCTTGAGTTTGATTAGAATAAAGTTAGAAAAAAAGCTTGAAAATTTAACTTATTGTTATAAAATTAAAAAAAGAGTATTGATGTTATAATAAATCAGGTGTATAATTCGATTTATATTATTAAGCTTTTAATGAAAATCAAATGAAAGTTTAATAATCTTCTCTGACTTACAGGGAAGTAGAGTATAGGAGGTTAAGTAGTGGCCGTCGAACGAAGTTTGTTAGAGGTTAACAACTTAGAAACAGGATTCAGATTTGGAGATGTTTACCACAACGCTGTAGATGGCGTGTCATTGACGCTGAAGAAAAATGAGATACTTGCAATAGTCGGTGAGTCCGGCTGCGGGAAATCTACTTTGGCTACATCGATCATGGGACTTCACGATCATAAGAACACCCAAATTAAAGGAGAAGTATTATATAAAGATTTAAACCTTCTCGACTTGAATGAAAAGTTGTATAACCGAATTAGAGGTAATGACATAGGTATGATTTTTCAGGATCCATTGGGGTCTCTAAATCCACTTATGACTATTTTTAATCAAATATCAGAATCACTTGAATACCATTCTGATTTAAATGAACAGCAGCGTAAAGACCGAGTGCTTGAACTGCTGAACCAGGTTGGGATCCCCCGCCCTGAACAGATAATGAAAGCTTATCCGCATGAGTTGTCAGGTGGAATGAGACAGAGGGTCGTCATTGCGATCGCACTGGCCAACAAGCCGCCTATCATCATTGCAGATGAACCGACTACCGCATTGGATGTTACCATTCAGGCTCAGATTCTTGACCTGATGAATGACATACAGGACGAAACAGGTTCAGGAATTATCCTGATCACTCACGACCTGGGCGTTGTAGCAGAAACAGCGGATAGAGTAGCTGTCATGTATGCAGGACAAATTGTGGAAGAAGCACCGGTTGAAGAACTGTTTGCCAATCCCAAGCACCCATACACACGTTCTTTACTTAACTCCATTCCTCATGAACTGGAAAGTGATGATGATGAGCTTCATGTTATACATGGAACTGTTCCTTCTCTTCAGAAACTGCCAAGAAAAGGGTGCCGTTTTGCTCCGCGTATTCCATGGATTCCTGAAAGTGCACATGAAGAAAATCCAGTTCTGCATGAAGTGAGTCCAAACCACAAAGTGAGATGTACATGCTGGAAGCATTTCCACTTTGAAGGGGAGGAAAAATAATAATGGGATTTATTGAAGTTAAAGATTTAAAAGTACATTATCCGATCCGAGGCGGCGTGCTGAACACGATTCAGAGCTATGTAAAAGCCGTCGATGGTGTCAACCTGACGATTGAAGGCGGGAAGACATACGGTCTGGTTGGAGAATCAGGATCAGGAAAGACGACGATCGGAAAGACGATCATTGGTCTTGAGAAAGCGACTTCAGGACAGATCATGTATGAGGGACAGAATGTAACTAATAAAGCTAGAAGCCGCAAAGAAAAATATGCAGCGTATAACAAAGACGTTCAGATGATTTTCCAGGATGCAACATCATCCATGAATCCGAAGAAGCGTATTCTAGATGTTATTGCAGAACCTATGCGTAATTACTTTGATTATACTCCAGATGAAATCAAGCGTAGAGTTGTGGATCTACTTGAGATCGTTGGGATGAATGCAGAGGCTATGTACAAATACCCTCATGAATTCTCCGGTGGACAGAGACAGAGAATAGGTGTTGCCCGTGCCGTTGCCAGTGATCCGAAACTGATCATTGCTGATGAACCTACATCTGCTTTGGACCTTTCCGTCCAGGCTCAGGTTCTTAACTTTATGAGACGTATTCAGAAAGAGTATAACTTAAGTTACCTTTTCATTTCACATGACCTTGGTGTGGTTCAGCACATGTCAGACGACATTGCGATCATGCACAGAGGACGTTTCGTTGAACAAGGGTCAAAAAAGGAAATCTACAGCAACCCGCAGCATATTTACACTAAACGTCTCCTGTCAGCGATTCCAGATATGGATCCGACTACCAGAGCTGCTCATAAAGTTGAAAGACAGCGCGTAGAAGCCGAGTACGATGCACAGGAAACAGAATACTATGATCCTGACGGGCGAGTATATGATCTGCAGGAATTCAAAAAAGATCACCTTGTTGCTCTTCAGCCGGAAGCACCTAATGCTTCTCTGCAAAATGAGAAAGTGAAAACAGGAGGGGAACGTTAGACATGTGGAAGACGATTTTTAGACGAATACTTTTAATGATTCCTCAAATTATTATTTTAAGTATCCTGATTTTTATTATTGCTGATTTCATGCCTGGAGACCCATTCCGAGGACTGGTCGATCCTAACTTGGACCCGGCTCATCTTGAGGCTCAGCGTGAAGCGTTTGGATTAAACGATCCTCTGCCTGTCAGATATGTCAGATGGGTTGGAGATGCTCTTCAAGGTGATTTCGGACGAAGTTTCACCTATCAGCAGCCAGTGGTGGCTGTAATAGGTGCAAGACTAGGAAATACTGTAAGGCTGTCCTTGTTATCAGTTATTCTGACGTATCTTATCGGTCTGCCTTTGGGAATACTGGCTGGAAGATATAATGAGTCTGTACTGGATAAAACAGTACTGGTCTATAACTTTGTCAGTTTCGCCGTTCCGATATTCGTATTGGCCCTGCTGATGGTCTGGATATTCGGGTACAACCTTAACTGGTTCCCATCCAGAGGGTCGGTCAGCATCAATGCTAGTACCCCTTGGGAAGTTTGGACAAGTCGATTATATCACTTGATACTTCCGTCTATTACAACCGCGATTTTAGGTACCACGTCTATTATTCAGTATCTAAGAAGTGAAATAATTGATGCCAAAGTATCAGACTATGTGAAGACAGCACGATCTAAAGGTGTGCCAATATCCAAGGTCTATACTAAACACATCTTCAGAAATGCATCACTTCCAATCGCATCAGGATTTGGATTTACGATTGTAAGTCTATTTACCGGATCAATCTTTATCGAACAGATCTTTAATTTCCGCGGTATGGGATATTTATTCCTCCAGTCAATCAACACGCGAGATTACAGTGTCATTTTTGTCCTTGTGTTGTTCTACGGATTCTTAGGGTTGATAGGGACATTACTTTCAGATTTGATCTTGATGGCTGTAGATCCACGTATTAGAATTGATTAGATTATTTTCAACTGGAAAGGAATGAATAAATCTTATGGCTACAAACCAAGACGCGGAAGCAGCAGTCCTTTCGGATGATATGGCCGCTTCTTCCCCACCAATGGGTATGAAAGTAATTGTTCGCGAATTTATGAGAGATAAGCTGGCCCTGGCTTCTCTAATATTGCTGGTTGGACTTCTGGTCACCATATTCATCTGGTCTTTCCTTATTGATCAGGACCAGGTTACCAACGTCAGCTTGTGGGATTCGTACTTGAGACCTATGTCTTTCAGTGAAGATCCGGCAAGAGAAGGCATGCGCTTTATACTCGGAACAGATTCAGCGGGAAGAGATATTTTTGGTCTTCTGCTAATAGGAGCAAGAAATTCACTGCTTCTTGGATGGTCAGTGACTGTTGTCACCAGTATTATTGGTATTGTTATCGGAATTCTTGCCGCATATTATGCCGGACTTATCGATAACATCATCATGCGGATCATAGACTTCATCATGATTTTGCCTCAGCTAATGATCATTATCATCTTTATTACGATTGTTCCGACTTATAATGTATTTACATTTGCATTGATACTTATAGTTTTCAACTGGCATGGCCAGGCAAGGTTTATCAGGGGACGTGCACTGACAGTCGGACGACTGGATTTTATCAGTGCATCGAAGACAATGGGAACACCGTCACTCGTGATCATGCTTCGTGAAATGATGCCTAACATCAGTTCACTGATCATCGTCAACCTGACACTGAACTTTGCAGGAAGTATCGGCTTAGAAACAGGGTTATCCTACTTAGGATTCGGGCTTCCGCCTGGAACACCAAGTTTAGGAACCTTAGTTGCTCATGCCACCAATCCAGATATTCTGGAGAATAGAGCTTGGGTTTGGTTACCGGCTTCAACACTCATCCTAGTGTTGGTGCTATGTATAAACTACGTCGGTCGTGCGCTCCAACGTGCTGCAGACGCTAAACAAAGATTAGGATAAGAGAAGGGGAGAAAAAATATGTCAAACAAGAAAAGATATAGCATGCTTGCAAGTACTGCTGCTGTAGCATTCATCTTGGCTGCCTGCGGTAACGGCGATACTGCCGATACTAACGATAACGGCGTAGATGAGAACGGCGCTACTGAGGAAGAAGTAGAAGACGATGCCAACGGTGAAACTGCCAATGAAGGTCCTGCACCGATTGAATTCGAGACGAGAGTCGAGAATGAAGGGGAAGCAATCGAAGGCGGAACATTAAACGTTGGATTTGTAACTGACTCACCATTTACAGGTATTTTCAGTTATGAGCTATACACATCTGCCCCTGATGCAACCGTCATGCAGTATGCAATGGGTACACTTGTCGGAACAGACGAGAACTACCGGTTTGATGATTCTGGAGCAGCTACTGTTGATGTTGACCGGGATACTAACTTAGTAACGATTACTTTACGTGATGATGTTTACTGGCACGATGGCGAACAAGTAACTGCCGGAGACATTGCCTTTGCACATGAAATCATTGGTCACCCGGACTACACAGGCGTTCGTTACAGTTCTGACATGCAGAGCATCGTTGGTATGGAAGCATACAAAAATGGTGAAGCTGACAGCATTGAAGGGATCACTGTTGTAGATGACCAGACTCTTGAAATTCAATACGAATCTGTAGGGGTACAGATGCTTCAAGCCGGTGGTGGAGTCTGGACTTCTGCAGCACCTCGTCACTATCTGGAACATATTCCAGTGGCTGAACTTGAATCTGCACCAGAAATCCGTGAAAACCCAATTGGATTTGGTCCGTTCAAGGTCGAGAACATCGTTCCAGGTGAATCAGTATCGTATACTCGTTTTGACGATTACTTCCGAGGAACTCCAAACATTGAAAGAATCGAACTTGAAACAGTTCCAACTTCAACTGCTGTAGCAGCTATGCAAAATCACCAGTTTGATTTGTTCCTGAGCATGCCTACAGACCAGTTTGAGAACTTTAAAGATATCCCAGGCTATACTATACTAGGTCGTCAGGAAAATGCCTACACTTATATCGGATTTAAACTAGGTGAATGGCAGGAAGCACAAGAAGATGATGAAGGCAACGTAATAGAGCCTGCTCAAAACGTTCCGGATCCAGATGCTAAAATGGCCGATGTCAACTTGAGACAGGCGATGGCATATGCGATCGATAACGATGCTGTTGGTGCCCGTTTCTACCAGGGACTACGCAGCCGTGCAACATCTCCGATCATCCCTAACTTTGCTGACTACCACAATGATGATCTTGAAGGCTATCCTTATAATCCAGATCGTGCTAACGAGCTGCTTGATGAAGCAGGATATGAAGATATAGATGGCGATGGATTCCGTGAAACTCCAGATGGAGAAGAACTGGTGATCAACTTTGCATCAATGGCTGGTGGAGAAGTGGCAGAACCAATTGCCGAGTACTACATGCAGTCTTGGAGAAACATCGGATTGAACGTTCAACTACTTGACGGACGTCTACATGAGTTCAACTCATTCTACGACCGTGTTGAAGCCGACGATCCAAACATCGATATCTTCCAAGCTGCTTGGGGAACTGGAACAGATCCTACTCCAGACGGACTTTACGGCCGTTATGCACCGTTCAACTACACACGTTGGGCTACTGAAGAAAATGACGCCTTCATGGAAGATATGCTCAGCGAGCAGGGCTTCGATGTTGAATGGCGTGCAGAAGTATTCAGAGAATGGCAGGAGTACTTCATGGAAGAGTTACCAATCATCCCGACTCTATTCCGTAATGAAGTCTTCCCAGTCAACAACCGTTTAGGTGCTTACGACATTACTGTAGGAGAAGATCCAGACACACCAGGTGCTGGAATCCACACTTGGTACCTGATCGACGAAGATCGTGCAACAGAATAATTAAAATCACTGATAGACTATCTAGTATCGCTCAAAAATCGCTCAATCACCTGAAAAGACATTGATCTTTTCAGGTGATTTTTTTAGTTTAAATAATTGTAGTTATTTATAAAATGTTATATGATAGTAGTTAATCGGTGTAAGTTTATTCACAATTTACTTCGAATTCAAATTAATATTTTTAGGAGTAATGCATATGTTTTTAGCATGGAAAGAAATAAAGTATTCTAAAACCAGGTTTGCTCTAATTATCGGAGTGGTTGTTCTCGTGTCATATCTTGTTTTTTTTCTGACTGGCTTGGCTTACGGTCTAGCACAGGAAAATAGAACCAGCATTGATAAGTGGGAGGCGACTGGAATCGTTCTTGCAGATGAATCAAACCTTAATATCAACATGTCGATGTTTCCAAAAGAACTGGTCGATGAGGTCGATGCTTCGGAGACTGCTTCTCTAGGTGTAACCTCAAGTGTAGTTCAGCTAGTTGAAGATTCGGAAGATGACGATGATTCAAAGGTCAATGTCACGTTTTTTGGAGTTAATGAAGATGAATTCATCTTTCCTGAGATTCTGGAAGGGGAATCTCTTCAGAATGACAATGAAGTGATAGCGGATATCAGTTTGAAAGAAGAAGAAGGATATGAACTGAATGATGAACTGTCGCTTGCGGGTATCGATACAACCGTAACAATCGTCGGGTTCACGGATAATGCAAAATTTAATGTCGCTCCAGTATTATACACAGCCCAGTCAACCTATCAGCATATCAGAGCAAGTGGATTCGGCGAAAGAGACGATGAGATCATCAGTGCTGTTGTAGTTCAGACGGATAGTGGTGAACTGGAAGGAGTGGAACTGGGGACTGATGACCTGGAAATATTTGAAATCGACGAGTTTATCAGTAACTTACCCGGATATAATGCACAGGTACTCACTTTCGGACTCATGATCGGTTTCCTGGTGCTTATTGCGGCTATGATCGTAGGTATATTCATCTATGTCCTGACACTTCAGAAAACTTCAATCTTAGGTGTTATGAAAGCACAAGGGATTTCGTCCGGATATATAGGTAAATCCGTAGTTGGACAGACACTGCTGCTGACCCTCTTCGGAGTGCTGACTGGTCTTTTGCTGACTTTAATTACAGGTCTTCTTCTGCCAAATGAAGTTCCCTATATGAATAATATTCTGTTTTTTGCTGGTATAACAACTTTATTAATTATTGTAGCTTTAATGGGGGCATTCTTCTCAGTGAGAACGGTAGTAAAAATCGACCCTCTGGAAGCTATAAGTTAGGAGATCATCTTGAAACTTATTGAATTGAAACAAGTTACAAAAACATTTGATGATGGACGAAAAAAAATAGAAGCATTAAAAGAAACAAACTTTTCAGTTGAAGAAGGTGAATTTGTGGCCGTTATTGGCCCGAGTGGCTCTGGAAAAAGTACATTTCTGACTATAATTGGTGGTCTGCAGACCCCTACTGAAGGTCAAGTTTATATCAACGAAGAAAAGTTCAGTGAGCTTGAAGAAAAGAAACGTGCTAAAAAAAGATTTGATGAAATAGGATTTATTCTACAGGCATCAAATCTGATTCCTTTTCTGACAGTTAAAGATCAGCTTCGTCTGGTCAACAAGATCAATCGTTCCAATTTTGATAAAAATAATGCGAAAGCATTGCTGGACGAGTTGAAAATCAACGAGTTAAGTGATAAATTCCCAAGCGATCTTTCAGGCGGTGAAAGACAGCGTGCGGCGATTGCCCGTGCATTGTACCATGATCCGTCCGTTATTCTCGCAGATGAACCGACGGCCAGTCTCGATACAGACCGAGCTTTTGAAGTGGTTGAAATATTAGGAAGAGAAACGAAGAAAAAGAAAAAAGCAACCATCATGGTTACTCATGACGAAAGACTGACGGATTACTGCGATACAGTATATGTTATGAAAGATGGCGTTTTGAGCAGAAAATAATAGAGGAAAGTTGGATAGGCATGTCAAAAACAGTTAGTGTCATAGGTACCGGAGTAGCAGGTTTAGCTAGTGCAATCCGCCTGCAGCATGCAGGTTACGATGTAACGATATATGAAAAATCCGAAATGGCTGGGGGGAAGATGCATCAGCTTAAAAAAGATGGTTTCACATTTGATGTAGGACCTAGTATTGTGATGATGCCCGAACTTTATAGAGAAGTATTTGAGCTGGCAGGACGGAATCCGGATGATTATATCCCGATGCAGCGGCTTGATCCCATGTATTCAGCATTCTTTGAAGATGAGAAGATAGATGTCTCGTCAGATCTTGTGAAACTTGTTGAGCACCTTGAGGGGATTGGGGAAGAAGATGTAATAGGATTTCTTGGTTATTTGAAAGATATTTATGAACGGTTTACGATTGCGAAGGAGTATTTTATTCAAAGACCATTTAGAAAGTCCTCTGACTTCTATAACCCATTCATGATCAAGCAGGCAATGAAGCTCAAGACGTTTGACAGTGCAAATCATTCAATAGGGAAGTTTGTCAAAGATAAGCGCCTTCAGCAGATACTAAGTTTTCAGACTTTGTATATAGGGATATCTCCTATGAATGGTCCATCTCTTTACACAATTATTCCTATGATTGAGTACTTATACGGCATCTGGTTCATAAAAGGTGGCATGTATACGATGGCCAGTTCAATGGAAAAACTGTTTTTTGAACTTGGCGGTCAGGTAAAGTATGGAGCAGAAGTTGATGAAATTGTCATTGAAAATAAGCAGGCTACAGGAATAAAGCTGAATGGAGAAAAAATCCTTTCCGACTATGTCATGTGCAATGCCGATTTTCCATACGCTATGAAAAACCTTGTAAAAAATACGAAAGCAAAAGGGAAATACACAGACAAAAAAATCGACAGTATGAAATATTCCTGCTCATGTTTCGTCATGTATCTGGGCATGGACAAGAAATACGATAAGGTGGATAATATCCATAATTTTGTATTTTCAAAGGATTTGGATGAAAACCTGGAGGATATTTTTGAAGGGAAGCTACTTGATCAGGCTTCTTTCTATGTTTACATTGCATCCAAACTGGATGAAGATCTGGCTCCTGAAGGAAAGGATGGACTCTATGTTCTGGTGCCTGTTTCCGATCTCTCTACAGCCAAGTATGAGTGGACAAATAATACAATTGCCCATTATAGAAACCAGGTAATCAATAAACTTAAGACGATTGAAGGCTTTGAAACAATAGAAGATGATATTATTTCTGAAAGCTATACCACACCTAAAGACTTTGAGTCCAAGTTTAATGCTTATAACGGAGCGACCTTTGGCCTGAGACCTACTTTAACTCAAAGTAATCATTTTAGGCCTCAGGCTAAGTCAAAAACAGTCGAGAACCTCTATTTTACTGGGAGCAGCACTCATCCAGGAGCCGGAGTTCCAATCGTTTTGACATCTGCAAAAATAGCAACGGAAGAACTTATTTTAGACGACAAATAAATGAAATAAAGACCCGTTGAATCTGATTTGAATAGATTCAGCGGGTCTTAGATGTCTATTTATATTGCAAAGTAAGATTCCAGATAACGCGCGACCCCATCATCATGATTAGAAAAGGAAGTAATATCTCCGGCAATGGCTTTAAGCCTGTCAATACCATTGGACATAACAACACCCAGTCCGGCGTACTGAATCATTTCATAGTCATTTTCCTGATCCCCAAAAGCAAGTATATCTTTGCGGTCGATATTGTAGTATGCAGCAATCCGTTCGAGGCCAAGTGCTTTCTGTACACCGGCTGCCACTACTTCAAGGCAAGGCGTGTCCCCGCCCCACATTCTTACTTCAACAGCATCTCTATACTGTTCGATAATCTTTTCTTCGATGTAAGGCTGGTACTGACGAGTAGAAGTAAATACACCGACAGAAGTAGGATCTTCAAGAAGCGTTTCAGCAGTCAGCTGTTTACTGACTTCAATACCTTCAGGGAAAAAATCAGGATAAGGAATGTATTCACCTTCTATATAGATAGATTGTTTAGACTCTGCGGCAATCAGCTGGACTTCCGGATTTTCTCTCAAAGAGAGCATAGAGATGGCCAAATCTTTACTCAAAGTCTTATGATAAGCGTATGACCAATTCTGCTCAGAAGGGTTATGACACCAGGCACCATTAAAGTTTACTATGGGTGTGGTCATTTCAAGTTCTTGGTAATAATAATAGCTGTTTCGATAAGGCCGGCCGGTCACGATGGATACGATATGTCCATCCTTGCGCAATCGATTCAGTACATCCTTAGTGCGTACACTCAGCATGGACTCATCGTTTAATGTCGTTCCGTCCAGATCGAGTGCAATTAGTTTTCTTTTCATCACTATCTCTCCTCGTTGACCGTTTAATCATCTTTATCCAGTATATCAAAGCCTTAATGAAAAGTATATTTGAATTGAAAAAGGATAAGTCACATCGTCAAAGAAAGTTTTATTTTAAGGTGAACACACGCTTTGCAATATGTTAAAATGAAAGTGAGAAACAAGGAGGAGAGCGTATGACTAAAGAGACTGAAGTATGGACTGATGAACAGATTCAGGATGTAAAAAATCGGATCATGCAGGCAATGGAACAAGTGATCGATCCTGAATTAGGAATCGATATTGTCAACTTGGGCCTTATATATGAAGTTAATGTGTTTAATGGTGGATACTGCGAGATGAAAATAACACTGACCACAATGGGATGTCCGCTGGCAGATGTCATAACTGAGGATATTCTTAATGCAATGAAAACTGTACCCGAAATTACAGAAACTGACGTTAAACTGGTCTGGTATCCAGCATGGGATACGACTCGTATGAGCAGATATGCTAGAATTGCGTTAGGAATCAGATAAAGGCAGCTCTCAATGACGCTATAACAGGCATGCATGTGCCTAATACGCTGCATTGAGGGCTTTATTCTGTTCAAAATGCTGGAGGAATGTCAAAGGTGGAAGGTGATGGAATGGAATTTACTCCTCTTCAAGTGTTCAGTTCATACACATTATTAAAAAGCACACTGTCGGTGCCTTCTATAATCAGTCAGGCTAAAAAGCTTGGCTATACATCCATTGCACTTACAGATAAGCATGTCATGTACGGAGCAGTGGAATTTTATAAAGAAGCAGTCAGACAGAAGATGAAACCTCTTATTGGTTTGACTATTGATTTGACCGCCAGCAATGTCTGGGATGGAGAAACTGAGATAGTTCTGATCGCAAATAATAATAGTGGTTATCAGGAACTTATGTCTCTTTCTACCGATATTATGCTTCGTCATCAAACCCTTGACATCAATCGATTATCTTCGATCAGTCAGAATGTGAGTATCGTTTTACCTGCCACCAGTATTATGTTGGAAGGTCTGAAGCAGGACGCTGAAGCTGTTCGGTCGTTTATACGTACACTTTCCGAGCACTGTCCGGCAATAAGTATAGGGATCAGCTGGGACGATGCTTATCAGTCGGAAATAAGGAGTCTGCAGGAGATGGCTGATGCTGTAGACGTTACATTAGTAATTAGTGAATCTGTTTATCTGAATGATGAAAGCGATTGGTCTGCGATAAAAGTTCTTCATGCGATCGAAAACGGCTTAACTATTGAAGAAGATGAATTTATGCAGCGCAATGGATCAGGTTATCTAAAAAATAAAAGCGAGCAATTAAGCTACTATGCTTCTGTAGGGCTGACTGAAGCTCTTGACAATACTCACAATCTTATTGATAAATGTGAGCTGTCATTTGAATGGGAAACAAGACTTCCGGAATTTAATACACCAGATAACCTAAATTCAGTGCAGTATCTTGAGAATATTTCTTTTGAATGGCTGTCGAAGCGAGTACCTGATTATGACGACAGGTATAAGAGACGACTGACAAAAGAATTGACGGTAATCAGCAAAATGGGCTTTGCGGATTATTTTCTGATAGTCTGGGATCTGATGAAGTTTGCTCATGATAATCAGATCGTAACAGGATCAGGAAGGGGATCTGCTGCAGGCTCTCTAGTTTCTTATGTCCTTAAGATTACAGATGTGGACCCTATAAAGTATGATTTGCTTTTCGACAGATTTCTGAATGAGGAGCGCTTTACTTTACCGGATATCGATCTTGATTTCCCTGACAATAAACGAGAAATGATTTTATCGTATGTATTTGAAAAATATGGGAGTGATCATGTAGCTCAAATAGCGACATTCGGCACATTTGCTGCAAAGATGGCGGTCAGAGACAGCGGAAGAGTTTTTGGATTGACAACAGACAATCTTAAGAATTGGTCTAACGCCATTCCGTCACGACCGGGAGTTACGTTAAAAGAAGCCTATAACGAATCGGATAAACTAAAGGAATTAGTAAATGAATCTGAGAGGAATTTGATGCTGTTTAAAACAGCTGTAAAACTTGAAGGACTCCCCAGACATGTATCCACGCATGCTGCAGGAGTTGTTATCTCCAAGGACCCTCTTACTTTGTCAACACCGCTCCAGGAAGGCAGTGGGGTCATGCCATTGACGCAGTTTACGATGGGTGATGTCGAGACTGTGGGTCTTTTGAAGATGGACTTTCTTGGATTGAAGAACCTGACGATACTAGCTGATTGCCTTTCACTTTCAGGTCTGAACAGACGGTCTATAGACGATAGCCTTGCAGCAATATCTTTAGACGATCCAAAGACTTTAGACTTGTTTAGAACAGCTGATACAAATGGTATTTTTCAGTTTGAGTCTGCCGGGATACAAAGAGTACTTAAAAAACTTGGGCCAACTGAATTTGAAGATATAGTCGCTGTCAATGCATTGTACAGACCAGGTCCTATGGAGCAGATCGATCATTTCATTGCCCGAAAAAAAGGCAAAGAACCGGTTGAATACATTCATGATGATCTGAAAGAAATTTTGTCAGTCACGTATGGCGTTATAGTCTATCAGGAACAAGTAATGAAAGTTGCTTCAAAAATCGCAGGATACACCTTGTCAGAAGCTGATATACTGAGAAGAGCGATTTCAAAGAAGATAAAAGATGAAATAGATGCAGGACGCAACCAATTTGTTGCTGGTGCCAAGGAAAGAGGGTATCAGGAAGAAGATGCCGAGGCGATATACACTCATATAGAAAGGTTCGCCAATTATGGCTTCAACCGATCTCACGCAGTATCTTATTCAAAACTGGCTTTCCAGTTAGCTTATTTCAAGGCACATTATCCCGCAGCATTTTATGTTGCGCTTATGCGCTCCACTTCCAATAGTAGAGAAAAGGTCAGAAAGTATTTAATGGAAGCTAAGCAGCGGGGACTGCGGCTCGTGAAACCCTCTATTAATTCCAGCTGGCATTCCTTTACTGTCAGCAGTGGATCGATTATTTTTGGGCTGGATACGGTGAAAGGTTTGAGAAGAGAGTTCATTAGTCATATAATGAATGAGAGAAAAGCTCATGGCCCATTTAAGGATCTGATGTCTTTCGTTAGTAGGCTGGATGATAAGTGGCGCAAAGAGCAGATGATCCTGCCGCTAATCAAGGCAGGGTGTTTTGATGAGCTGGGAACGAACAGAAATACACTTATTAATGCATTAGTATCTGTTATTGACAGTATCAAGATGAGTAATGGGAATACAGAACTTTTCGAATCATTGGCTCCTAGAATGGAACAGTTGCCTGATTTTTCTTTCAAGGAAAAGCTACAGCAGGAGTTTGAGGTGACTGGTTTTTACCTGTCTGGGCATCCTGCAGAACAATATGCCCAGAGTACGACTGATTTTCTTGCTGTATCTGAAGCCGGACGTTTTTCTACCTATGTTGTTCAGGTTGAAGCCATGAAAAAAATACAGACTAAACGTGGAGAACCAATGGCTTTCATGGATGTGTCGGACTCCTCTGGTGAAGGCACGGTCATTCTGTTTCCTGATGTTTATAGAAGGGTCTCCCGATTATGCAAGGAAGGTGCGCTTCTCCAAGTAAGGGGAAAAGCAGAGTGGAAAGGCGATAGAATCAACGTCATTGCTAGCACAGTTGAAATGCTGATAGAAAAAGAATCTGCGCACAAAGGTCTGTTCCTAAGAATCAGGGATATTGACCAGGACAGAAACAGACTTCAGGAGATCTTAGCTATAGTGTCAAAAAGATCTGGGTCTGTACCCGTTATTATTTATGATCCTTCTACAGAGAGAAAAGAAAAGCTTAAAAGCAAATTCAATGTGCAGCCTGACGAAGATCTGCTCGATGAATTGATAGATGCATTAGGAAAAGAGAATGTTTTTCTGAAATAATCAGCATTAAATCCGTTTATCTCTGTATTTTAAAAGACAAGGCCGGTTAAAAATGATAAAATAATAAATGTATGTAAATAAATGATGGTTTAAGGTAAAATATCCTAGGGTGAAACATGTTGAATGATGACCTGAGGTATTTTACATATCTCTGTGAGTTTCTGACAGGGAATGAAGAAAATTTGCATTGAAGGTGGAAATGAGATGAAAAGAATTGGCGTTCTTACAAGCGGAGGAGACGCTCCCGGAATGAATGCTGCCATACGTGCTGTTGTAAGGAAGGCATTGCATGAAGGCATGGAAGTATATGGTATTAATTACGGATATGCCGGTCTTGTTGCCGGTGATATCAGAAAACTGACACGAAGAGATGTCGGCGACATGATTCAGCGAGGAGGAACTTTCTTATATTCAGCGAGGTATCCCCAATTCGCAACTGAAGAAGGACAGCTGAAAGGAATCGAGCAGCTTAAGCGCTTTGGCATTGAGGGACTAGTCGTCATCGGTGGAGACGGGTCTTACCGTGGGGCATATGCTTTGACTAAACGTGGTTTTCCATGTGTCGGTATCCCCGGAACGATCGACAATGACATTGCAGGAACTGATTACACGATCGGATTCGATACAACAATTAATACAGTGCTTGATGCACTGGATAGGATCAGAGATACAGCTACATCCCATGTCCGCACTTTCGTCATTGAGGTGATGGGCCGAGATGCGGGAGATATCGCTTTGTGGACTGGTGTTGCCAGCGGTGCAGAGCAGATTATTGTTCCTGAAAAAGGCTTCGATATTACAGAAGTAGCTAATAACATCCGAGAAGGAAAAGAGAAAGGCAAAAAGCACAGCATCATTATCCTGGCCGAGGGAGTTATGGGCGGCAATGAGTTTGCTGAAAAGCTGGATGCTATTGATAATTTCCATGTCAGAGTGACAGTCCTGGGACACGTTCAGCGTGGGGGGTCACCTACAGCTAGAGACAGAGTCCTTGCTTCTCAATTTGGAGCTAAAGCAGTCGACGTCCTTAAAGAAGGACAAGGCGGGGTTTGTCTGGGAATAAACAACGAGAAAATTATAGTCAGAGATATCGTTGAAACACTCGACAACATGACCCACACACCTAACATGGACTTGTTTAAGCTGAATGAGGAAATTTCCAACTAACTATACCTCTAAGGTTGGATTGCTTTAAGTCATCATTTATATAAATGCAACACCAAATACTATTTTTTAGGAGAGTCAGATAATGAAGAAGACGAAAATTGTTTGTACCATTGGACCGGCAAGTGAATCACTTGATACATTAGTTAAACTGATCGAAGCAGGAATGAACGTTGCAAGACTTAACTTCTCACACGGCGATCACGAAGAGCACCTGAACCGTATCAAGAATATCCGAAAAGCATCTGAACAGACTGGTAAAATGGTCGGTATCATGCTGGATACTAAAGGTCCTGAAATCCGAACGAACAACATGAAAGACGGAAAAGTGACCATTACTAAAGGGGACACAGTTCGTGTATCTATGAATGAAGTAGAAGGAACAAACGAACGTTTTTCAGTCACTTATACTGATTTGATCAATGACGTGACTCCTGGATCGAACATTCTTCTTGACGATGGTCTTATCAATCTACTAGTAACGGATATCGATCGTGAAAACGAAGATATCGTAACTACTGCTCAGAACACAGGCGATCTTAAAAACAAAAAAGGTGTAAACGTCCCTGGCGTTTCTGTAAATCTGCCTGGTCTGACTGACAAAGACCGTTCTGACATCATGTTTGGACTTGATAACAACATTGACTATATCGCGGCTTCATTTGTCAGACGTCCTTCTGATGTACTTGAAATTACTGAAATCCTGGAAAAAGAAGATAAAATGCATGTTCAGATCATTCCTAAGATCGAAAA
The DNA here is from genome assembly GCF_054658155.1 of Alkalibacterium sp. m-11. Taxonomy (NCBI): domain Bacteria; kingdom Bacillati; phylum Bacillota; class Bacilli; order Lactobacillales; family Carnobacteriaceae; genus Alkalibacterium; species Alkalibacterium sp. m-11. The sequence goes on along the minus strand of NZ_BAAGIR010000001.1, from coordinate 25,674 downwards.
CCAGGAAGGTGTAGACAACCTTGAAGAAATCCTTAAGATTTCTGACGGCCTGATGGTTGCTCGTGGTGACCTTGGAGTTGAAATCCCGACTGAGGACGTGCCAATTGTTCAAAAACGAATGATTCGTCTATGTAATGATGCTGGTAAACCAGTTATTACAGCTACTCAGATGCTGGATTCAATGCAGGCAAATCCTCGTCCAACTAGAGCTGAAGCTTCAGACGTAGCGAATGCTATATTTGACGGGTCCGATGCAATCATGCTTTCTGGTGAAACTGCAGCAGGAGATTACCCTGTAGAATCTGTACAGACAATGTACAACATCGCCATGCGTACTGAAACTGCTTTAGTTAACCAGGATGCATTTGCACTTAAAGCATACGACCAGAATGATATGACTGAAGCAATCGGTCAGGCTGTCGGTCACACTGCTAAAAACTTGAACATTTCAACAATCGTTGCTGCTACTGAATCAGGACATACAGCACGCATGATTTCAAAATTCAGACCCAAAGCTGACATCCTTGCGGTTACATTCAGTGAAGAAACAGCTAGAGGACTGGCGTTGCAGTGGGGAGTACAGCCGACAGTATCTGAGAAACCGACATCAACTGACGACATGTTCAACCTGGCTACTCAGACTACTGTAGAGAAAGGGTACGCTAAAGAAGGCGACCTGATCATTATTACTGCAGGTGTTCCAGTAGGTGAGCGTGGAACGACTAACGTTATGAAGATTCAGCTTATCGGATCTAAACTGACAAGCGGTCAAGGTGTCGGATCTGAATCAGTTATCGGAAAAGCAATTGTTGCCGGTTCTGCTGAGGAAGCTATGGAAAAAGCAATTGAAGGTGGCGTACTGGTTGTCAAGAACACTGACAAGGATTATCTGCCGGCTATTGAAAAATCTGCAGCTATCGTTGTAGAACAAGGCGGACTGACTTCTCATGCCGCTGTTATCGGTATCGCAATGGGTATCCCAGTGATCGTTTCTGCAGAAAATGCTACGGAACTGATTGAACAGGATGAGCTTATCACTGTTGACGCAAGACGTGGAATCATCTACCGTGGAGCGACAACTGCCATCTAATTGATTTAACGAAAGAAATGATATAAACATCAAAAAAAGATGAGATAATGATTGATAGGAATCGGACATACTCTGTTTGCTGACTCAGCTGTCCATAATGATTCTTCCAGGTCATTGTCTCGTCTTTTTTAAACTGAAATAAAGGAGATAAACATGAATAATAATTTAGCTAAAGAAATAACCGCTATAGTCACAGATAAGCATAATGATCAGCTTTTTGTACAAAAAGACGGAATCACATACAAAGTGCTGTCCGGCGACTCTGCTGAAATTGGAGACGTACTGAAAGGGTTTGTCTATTCAGACAAAAATGATCAGCTGGTTTTTACCATTGATATTCCAGCGATTCGACCAGGGATATACGGATGGGGAGAGGTCGTTAAAGTTAATCGTAAACTTGGCGTATTTGTGAATATAGGATGGGAAGAAAAGGATGTAGTCGTCTCAATGGATGACTTGCCAGTTGAAGGGAGGCTGTGGCCTAAAGAAGGAAACAGGCTTTATTTGACTGTTACAACAGACTCTAAAGACCGTATCTGGGGGAAACCAGCAGATGAAGAGGCGTTCTTTGAAGACTACGTAGAAGGCACGAAAGACATGCATAACAATAATGTAAGCGGCATTGTTTTTCACTTGAAGAAAAGCGGGACGTATGCGATCACTGAAGATAAGCACATTCTGTTTGTGCATCCGAGTGAACGGGAGCAGGAACCGAAACTGGGAGAAACTATTTCAGGAAGAGTTATCGGTCTGAGAGAAGACGGGGTACTGTATACCTCATTAAAACCTAGAGCACATGAAGTGATGGAAGAAGATGCATTGATGCTCCTGGAAGTGCTCAAGCGTTCAGAAGACCATTCTATTCCTTTCCATAATAAAACAGATCCGGAAGTTATAAAACAGCAGTTCGGTATCAGCAAAGGCCAGTTCAAACGTGCTGTCGGCAGGCTGATGAAAAAGGGACTGGTCAATCAGGATGATAATGGGACGAATCTGATCAGATTGCCTGAAGAGGACTAGAATAGTAGTTGAGACTTAGTGTCGATTATTTTATACTTATTCTAATGAATAAGATGAATAATCGGAATACTTTGTAATCATTATCAACTAAGGGAGTTCATCATGAAAAAACTAGACTCTTCATTTAAACTAATCAAGGAAAAGCTCCATAAAGCCGGATTTAAACTGACTCCACAGAGGGAACTGACAGTGGAAGTGCTGCTTGAAAAAGAAAAGGACCATTTGAGTGCAGAAGAAATTTATCTATTAGTCAAGGCCAAGAATACCGGCATCGGTCTAGCTACAGTTTACCGAACGCTAGAAATACTTACGGAGCTGCAGATCATCAACAAGCTGACTTTTCAGGACGGGATTGCCAGGTACGACCTGAACATGGGAAGTGACAAACATCAGCACCATCACTTACTTTGCCTTAAATGCGGCAGCATTGAAGAAGTGAAGCAGGATATGCTGTTTGAAATCGAAAAGGAAATTGAAAGAGATTATCACTTTCTCGTTAAGGACCATCGTCTGACTTTTCACGGAATCTGCAGAAACTGTGCAGAGCAGGACAAGGAAGAAGAGGGCGATGTCAATGGATAGACGACCGGTTGAAGATTATCTCATCTATCTCAAGGTTGAAAAAGGGCTGGCTCCTAACACTGTTGAGAGTTATCAGAGAGATATCAGACACTACGTAGCTTATTTGAACGAACAAGGGTTAATCAGCTGGGAGGAGATCGATCGCTACGTTCTCCTCTCTTTCTTTAGTGAGGAAAGACAATCTGATAAGTCAGATAATACGATAATCAGGCAGTTTTCCAGTCTGAGAAAATTTCATCAGTTTTTAAAACAGGAAGGGGTCACTTCAGAAGATCCGATGCTGTATGTCAAGACGCCAAAAAAAGCAGAGACACTGCCTAAAATTATTTCTATGAACGATATAGACCGGCTGCTGGAAACGCCGGATACAACGAAACCTTTAGGAATAAGAGACCGTGCAATGCTGGAAGTCCTCTATGCATCGGGGCTCCGGATCACTGAACTAATCGAACTGACGACTGAGGATATTCATCTGTCGATGAAACTGATTAAAATCGTTGGTAAGGGGAATAAGGAGAGACTCATTCCAATTGGTGAAATGGGGTGTAAGTGGCTTGAGTATTATATGGAAAGCGCTCGTCCATTTTTATTGAACAAGGCAAGGAAAGAAACCCCCGTTATCTTTCTCAATTCCAGGGGGGCACCCTTGTCAAGGCAAGGGGTGTGGAAAAAAATCAGACAACTGAAACAGGAAGCGGGAATCAGGGCTTCGATTACGCCTCATACCTTGAGGCATTCCTTTGCTACTCATCTTCTGGAAAATGGCGCAGATTTAAGAGTAGTTCAAGAGCTTCTGGGGCATTCCGATGTGTCTACAACACAGATTTATACACATATTACCAAACATCGCTTAAAGGATATTTATGGAAAATACCATCCGAGAGCCTGAATAAGATGAGTAAATGATAAAAAATCTATCATATATAAGGCCCGACTTTCATGTATTCTTGCTTTTTCAGTTGACCTGATTTATTCTGAATGAAAGACAATCTAGGAGGACATAGTATGTCATTTAAACGAATACACTTAATGGTACTGGACTCTGTCGGTATCGGCGAAGCACCTGATGCCAAAAAGTTCAATGATGAAGGCGCTCACACACTAGGCCATATAGCAGAAGAAGCTGGTCTTCATCTGCCGCATATGCAGGCAATGGGGTTAGGCAACATTGCTCCGCTTAAAGGGATCGATCCAGTTGATGATACTTCTGCTTATTATACAAAATTAGAAGAGGTATCAGTTGGTAAAGATACGATGACTGGCCACTGGGAAATCATGGGGCTGCACATTGATAAGCCTTTCCGCGTATTTCCTGACGGTTTCCCGGCTGAGCTGATCGATCAGATCGAAAAGCATACCGGCCGTAAAATAGTCGGGAACAAACCTGCTTCTGGAACTGATATTTTGGATGAATACGGCAAGCATCAGATGGAAACGGGAGATCTGATCGTATATACATCTGCAGACCCTGTCCTTCAGATCGCTGCACATGAAGAAGTAATTCCTCTCGAAGAACTATACGACATTTGTGAATATGTCAGAGAACTTACTAAAGACGAGCCCTATATGATTGGAAGAATCATTGCTCGACCATATGTGGGAGAACCTGGGGACTTTACTCGTACCAGCAACCGCCATGACTACGCATTGGACCCGTTCGGAGAAACTGTGCTGGACAAACTGAAAGCAGCTGTAAAAGATGTAGTAGCTGTAGGTAAAATCAATGATATCTTCAATGGACAAGGCATTACTGATTCCGTGCGTACATCTTCCAACATGGATGGAGTAGATAAACTGCTTGATGTCATGAAAAAAGACTTTACTGGATTGAGTTTTACCAACCTGGTCGATTTTGACGCCTTGTATGGACACAGACGTAATGTAACAGGCTACAAAGAGGCTCTTGAAGCATTTGATGCACGAGTACCTGAACTCATCAAGGCACTTGATGAAGAGGATCTGCTTGTCATCACAGCCGATCATGGGAATGATCCAACTCATCATGGGACTGATCATACACGTGAGTATGTACCATTGCTTGCATTCAGCTCGAAATTTAAAAACCCCGAAGCTCTTCCTCAGGGACACTTTGCTGATATCGGCGCAACTGTTGCTGAAAACTTTGGTGTCGAAGGAACTGGATTCGGAGAAAGTTTTTTAGATAAATTAAACTAGGTAGATTATAAAGATCGTGCGAAGGAGACTGACTAATGAACGAAACATACGTAGAAGCTATTAAACACGCTGCAGCTTTTCTGAAAGAAAAAGGAATGGAACATCCTGAAATCGGACTTATTTTAGGATCTGGACTTGGAGAACTTGCTGACGAAGCAGAGAATGCAGTAGAAGTCCCTTACGAAGATATTCCAGGATTCCCTGTGTCAACAGTCGAAGGACACGCCGGCAAGCTTGTATATGGAACACTGGGCGATCGCAAGGTCATTGCTATGCAGGGACGTTTCCACTATTACGAAGGGTATAGCTTTAAAGAAGTCACTTTCCCTGTCAGAGTGATGAAAGCGCTTGGCGTGAGTTCGCTGATGGTGACCAACGCAGCTGGGGGAGTCAACGAATCGTATACACCGGGTGACCTGATGATCATTACTGATCATATTAATATGACTGGTGACAATCCGCTTCTAGGACCAAATGATGCAACATTCGGTCCTCGATTCACTGATATGAGCCAGGCTTACGATAGAGACTATCAGGAAACAATCGAAAAAGTAGCTAAGGAAAATGATATTGCTATTCAGAAAGGTGTTTATCTTGGTCTGACAGGACCGACTTATGAAACACCAGCGGAAGTCAGAATGATCCGCGTTCTTGGTGGAGATGCAGTGGGCATGTCAACTGTTCCGGAAGTAATTGTCGCAAGACATGCTGGATTGAGAGTCGCCGGCATCTCATGTATTACGAACTACGCTGCAGGGATGCAGGAATCATTGAACCATGACGAGGTCGTTGAAGTGACGACGCGCGTCAGAGATTCATTCAAAACACTGGTCAAACGTGTTATTGCTGAACTGTAAACAGATCTGAACGTATAAAGAAGATAAAGGAAAGGAGTTCTTAGAAATAACTAAGGACTCCTTTCCTCATATTTTGAAAAAGGAGTCTAAGAGATAACGCCCATGACCAGCATGTGTGTATAAGTGCATATTCTGTACTTTTTTTAATGGAAGTTTGATTTTTCAGCCATATGTAGGTATGATATTCTTGGATGTTTTTTGAACTGAAAAACAGAGCAATCAGGGTTCAGACTAAATAGAAATGTGGGATAGAATGACTAATTTTTCAAATGAAAGCAGACTGATGGAGAATATGACCGTCACTAATGATAATCATCTTGAAATCAGTGGGGTTGACTCAGTAGAACTGGCTGAAACATACGGTACGCCTTTATATGTCTATGATATCAGCCTTGTTAAAAAGAAAATCAAAGCATTTAAAGATGCTTTCAAAGCTTATGAAAACAAAAGCCAAGTGGCTTATGCGAGTAAAGCATTTTCGTCCCTTGCATTATATGAGATTCTTGCCCAAGAAGATGTCTCGCTTGATGTCGTCTCTGGAGGAGAATTGTTTCTGGCAATCAAAGCAGACTTTCCTGCAGAAAGAATTCATTTCCATGGCAACAATAAGTCATGGCAGGAGCTGAGGGAAGCCATCGATTATAATATCGGCTGTATCGTTGTAGATAATTTCGTCGAGTTATCTATGCTGAAAGAACTGACTGAGAACAAGAAAAAGCAGATGGACGTACTCATCCGGGTCACACCGGGCGTGGCTGCTCACACCCATGATTACATTACCACCGGACAGGAAGACTCTAAATTCGGGTTTGACTTGTCTTCGGATCAGGCCGAACAGGCAATCAGAGAGCTTCGGGATTCCCCTTATTTGACCGTTATCGGTCTGCATGCTCATATAGGCTCACAGATCTTTGAAGTAGACGGGTATCAGGCAGTTATTGCAAAACTGATGGCCAAAGCAAAAGAATGGGAAAATAAATATGATTTTACTCTCTCGGTATTAAATACCGGAGGGGGATTCGGTATCCGTTACACCCAGGAAGATGCGCCGCTGCCACTATCCACTTATGCTAATGCAATCATGGCAGCTGTCAGAGATCAGTCACAGAAGCTGGAAATGGACCTGCCTGAGATCTGGATCGAACCGGGTAGAAGTATTGTCGGAGAAGCGGGGACATCTTTATATACGATCGGTACTGAGAAATCAATTCCTGGTATTAGAAAGTACATCTCTGTAGACGGAGGCATGGCTGATAATATTCGTCCTGCTTTATACCAGGCAAAATACACGGGAGTTCTAGCCAATAAAGTGAATGGTGAAAAAACAGAAGAAGTATCTGTCGCAGGTAAAGCTTGTGAAAGCGGAGATATGCTTATCTGGGATCTTTCCATTACAAAACCCGCTCAGGATGATATACTGGCTGTATTCAGTACTGGTGCGTACGGCTATTCAATGGCCAGTAACTACAACCGGTTACCGAGACCAGCAGTCGTCTTCGTCGAAGAAGGCAGACATGCGCTGGCAGTTAAACGAGAAACTTATACTGATTTTCTTAACCTGGAAGTTAGCACACAACAGTTTGAGGGATAGGAGGGCGAAAGATGCTCATTAAATATAAATCAGACTACCAGAAAATAACGATGGGACTGCTTTCCTATGTACCTGATCTAAAAGATACTACTCGACTCACAAATGAGATGCAGTGGTACGAACAGGAAGAAAACAGACAGCTTTACCTATGGAAAAGTCAGGAAACCGGTGATCTTTCAGGAGTGATCGGTATTGAAGATGAAGAGGAAATTGTTCTTCTCAGACACATTGCAATCAATCCGTCTTATCGAGAAGAAGGCATGGCGTTTCGAATGCTGACAGCTCTGTCAAGGATCTGTTCACCTAAGAAGATTGTCGGCACACTGGAAACTGCTCCACTCGTGACAAAGTGGAAAAAAGAAGCCGATAGAGATGAGTAAAGCAGGGACAGCATATGAGTGAAAAATGGAAAGTCAATCTTGATGTCTTTGAAGGGCCTCTGGATTTACTGCTGCATCTCATAAATAAATATGAGATCGATATTTATGATATACCGATAAAAGAAATAACCGATCAGTACTTGAATTATCTCCACGCAATGCAGATGCTGCAGCTCGACATTGCTGGAGACTATTTAGTAATGGCTGCCACCCTGATGTCGATCAAGAGTCAGCTTCTCCTTCCTCGTAATGATGAGTGGGAAGAAGAAGGCGAACTGTTCGATGTTGAAGAAGACTCTATTGAAAAGCTGCAAGAGCGCCTTCTTGAATATCGCAGAATTAAGTACGCCTCTTCACAACTGTCTGAACGTAGGGATGACAGGGAGCAGTATTATTTAAAAGATCATTCAGATCTTACACATTTTCAGCAGTCCATTCCGTTGAGCCCCAATGAACTGTCACTGGGCGACCTTGTGGGTGTCTTTGGTGAAATGATCAGAAAAAAACAGTGGATGGAGCCTGGGCCGACCACTATTGATCTTGAAGAAATTACGATCAGTGATAAGATAGAATGGCTTGAGAAAAAGTTATCGGAGAACAGACAGAAAATATTATTCATAGACCTGTTCACCGTGCCGACAAAAAAGGAATTCGTCGTCACTTTCTTAGCTGTTCTTGAAATGATAAAAGAAAACAGATTGTTTATTGAACAGAAAGAGTGTTTCGGAGAAATATATCTTAGTTCAGCAGTGGGTCAATGAAAGGAAGCGACAGGCGATGAATGAATTAGGTACATTAGAGGCATTGCTGTTTGTGGCAGGTGAACAAGGAGTTACGTTAAATGAACTGGCTCAGCTAACAAAATCGACGATGGACCATACAAAGGTCTGTCTGACTAAGCTGAAAGAGAAATATGAAGGCGATGATACAAGCGGACTGACCCTTCTCGAAACAGCAGATAGTTTCAAGCTTGCAACAAAAAAAGTATACTCACCAGCAATTCAAGTATATGCTCAGTCGCCATTGAGCAAGAAACTGAGTAAAGCCTCTGTTGAGACATTAGCGGTAATTGCTTATAAGCAGCCGATCACACGAATGGAAATCGAAGAAATTAGAGGAGTTCAGCTGTCGTCCAGTCTTCAGAAATTGAAGCTCCGTGATCTTATTCAGGAAATTGGAAGACTTGATGCTCCCGGTAAACCTGTACTTTACGGTACGACTGACTATTTTCTCGATTATTTCGGCTTGAACGATTTAACAGAATTACCTGAACTAGAACTGGAAGAAGAATTGACTAATCAGAGTTTATTTGAAGAGTCAGCTGATTTTTAGTTATAGTCTGATACTAGAGATGGAGGAGAAACGTTTATGGAACGTTTACAGAAAGTCATGGCTCACGCAGGTGTAGCTTCTAGAAGAGCGTCTGAAAAGATGATAAAAGAGGGCAGAGTCAAGGTGAATGGTGCAGTAGTGAAAGAAATGGGGATTAATGTAAAAAAGACTGATCTGATTGAAGTGGACAGTGTCCCTATTGTACAGGAACAGAAGTACTATTTTCTTTTAAATAAGCCTAGGGGTGTAATCTCGAGCGCAGATGATCCTAAAGGAAGAAAAACAGTTGTTGATCTGCTTTCCGGGGTTGAACAGCGCATCTATCCTGTAGGTCGTCTGGATTATGATACAACTGGTGTGATTATCTTGACCAATGATGGTGAATTGACAAATCAGTTGACTCACCCTAAATTTGGCGTGGAAAAAACATATATTGCTAAAGTCACTGGTCTGATCGATAAAAAACCTGTAATCAGACTAGAAAAAGGCGTAGTGATCGATGGTTACAAGACACGACCGGCTAAAGCGCGAATTATTGATGTGGATTCTAAAAAAAATACTAGTCTTGTGGAACTGACGATTCATGAGGGGAAAAACCATCAGGTTAAAAAGATGCTTAAAAGTGTCGGCTTTCCAGTCGAGAAACTGAATCGTGATAAATACGGCTTCCTGACTGCTGAAGGGCTTCAATCAGGTGAATGGAGAGAACTTAAACAGTTCGAGGTCAATAAACTCAAGCAGCTTGTCGAAGAGTCCTAACCCACCGGATCACAGGCGAAATGATTGGAAGTATCATTGTTCTTCATTTATAATGATAGACAAGAGATCAACAGCGATCGATAAGTGAACGAACCCACTATTATTTAGAGGAGTGTCTTAAAGTGACCGAAGAGACTAGTCAAGGGAATGCTAAAAAGTTATTAGTTGTAGATGATGAAGATAGAATCAGACGTTTACTGAAAATGTATCTTGAAAAAGCTGATTACGATATTGATGAAGCTGAAAACGGCAGGATTGCTCTGGACCTCGCACTGGAAAATGAATATGACCTGATTCTGCTCGATGTCATGATGCCTGAGATGGACGGGATTCAGGTAGCTGAAGAAATCCGAAAAGAAAAAGAGACACCTATCATGATGCTTACGGCAAAAGGGGAAGAGCTAAACCGGATACAAGGGTTTGAAGTAGGAGCAGACGATTATATCGTTAAACCTTTCAGTCCAAGAGAAATCGTTTTACGTGTAGCAGCGATCATTAAGCGGACAAAATCAAGCGCAGGTGGAACAGATGCTGCAGGAGATGTTTCAGATACCCTCAAGCTTCCTCATCTTGAAATCGACAACGATTCCCGACGTGTTACTGCGGACGGGAAAACTGTCAATCTGACTCCGAAGGAATATGATTTGCTTCATTACCTCATGTCAGCACCTGATCAGATTTTTGGCAGAGAGCAGCTTTTAAGAGAAGTGTGGAAATATGAATTTTTCGGGGACTTGAGAACAGTTGATACCCATGTTAAACGTTTGAGAGAAAAGCTCAAAAAAGAATCTGATGTGGCAGCGAAAATGATCGAGACAGTCTGGGGACTAGGATATAAGCTGAATTCTTATCCTCATGAAGAAGAGGAGTAGACAGCATGAAAATCAATGTAGTTGCAATCAGAATATGGCTTATCACCTTTGGTATCACTCTATTTTCTTTTATTGCTACTACAGTGTTTTACGGTGTATTTTATTCCCAGCAGATTAAAGAAAACTTCATGAATGACTTTGAAGAAATTATTATAAATGTGGAACGCTTAGCTATTGCGGATCCACATTTTTTAATAGATAACATTGAGTCTATTAATAATCTCCATTCGAGTATTCATTTCGCTCTGGCTTCTGAAACGTTCGATTCTCCAGATGGTGAAGCATGGGTCTACTCTTTCCCAGCGGATGTCCTTGATACAATGGAAAATAAACCGGATATCATCCAGAACTTTCAGCCCCAGGAGGAACATGTGAATATACGCTCAGATCAGGATAATGAAGTGAGTTATAACATTCCTTTTGTGTTTCGTATCCAGCCGACATCTACAGAAGAAGAGGAACTCATCCTATACTCGTATGCGGATCTATTTTTTCTTATCTCAATTGAGAGACAGATGACCTGGGTCATTACTGGTTTGACTATCCTTCACCTGCTTATTGCAGCTTATTATTACATGTATCTCAAAAAAAATGTGTCCGAACCAATAAATGCGATGACGAATATAGCATTTGACTTTGCAAGAGACGATTTTAGTCATCAGCTTCCGATTTCTGGGCGAGATGATTTGTCTGAACTGGCTATGGCAATGAATAAAATGGGTCATTCACTTGAAACGAACAGGACAGTGGTTAAGCAGGAAAAAGAACTGCTTGCTCATATATTGGAAAACATCGAAACAGGTATTCTTTATTATGATTCAGAACTGACCCTCCTGCTGTCCAACCCGGTCGGGGACTTATTTCTTACCCAATATCAAATCGAAAAATCTGCATTTTCACATGATGAAGAGTTTATCGATCTGGGGGACCAGCTGCGGGAAGTGGTTACACATAAGAAAATCAGAGAGTTTTCAATCGAAATGGAAGAATCTTATCACGATGTAACGATTCTCCCTCTAGTAGATGATTTTACTGAAGACTTAAGAGGTATTCTTGTTTCAACTAATGATCAGACGAAGAAACATCGACTTGATAAAATGAGAGTCGACTTTATTAATAATATCTCTCATGAATTGAGAACCCCTCTGGTCATGGTTCAGGGTTACAGTGAAGCGATACTCGACGACGTTGCGGAAAGCACTGAAGAGAAAAAAGAGATGGCGGCGATCATTCGTGATGAATCACAGAGAATGAACCGTATGGTAAATGAGATGCTTGATTTGTCACGTATGGAAGCAGGTTATATCGAGCTTCAGAAAACTGATGTGAACCTTAACAGTTACTTGAGAAGCCTGCTTTTCCGTTTTGATAAAATGGCGAATGAATCCGAAGTCTCGCTTCAGCTTGACATGCCTAAAGAAGACGTTCATCTCGTCATGGATAAAGATAAGATGGATCAGGTGTTTGTCAATTTAATAAATAATGCGATCAGACACACAAGTATGACTGATAAGTCTGAAAAAGTCGTGACGCTACAGCTATACAATGAGCAGGACTTGAACGAAGTAGTTATGGTCGTGAAAGATACTGGGACTGGAATACCGGAAGAAGATGTTCCGTATATCTTCGACCGATTCTTCAAAGCAGATAAATCCCGAAATAATTACTCATTCAATGCAAATGGTACAGGCATTGGACTGTCATTAGTTAAGAACATCGTAGAAGCACATGAAGGGTATATAGAAGTCGAATCAACATTAGGAAAAGGGGCGTCGTTCCTTATTCATCTTCCGATCGAAACTGGGGAAAGTGAATAATGTCAATAGTTTTAGTGTCCTGTGTAATGTTGAGCAAGAGCGCTTGACTTCATCGATTATACTCAGTATAATAATATCAGAAATAAATATAACGATTCATCTTCAGGGGCAGGGTGTAAATCCCGACCGGTGGTAAAGTCCACGAGCGATCAGTGATTGCTGAACTGGTGTAATTCCAGTACCGACAGTATAGTCTGGATAAAGAAGATGGAGCTTTCTGACTGAAAATAAATTCTGTCTTTTTGCTCTGTTAGTGACCTGAGGTGGGGAACTGGCAGAGTTTTTTGTCTTTCCTGCTTCAAGTATCAGACAAGCAGAGGGCCAGAACACTCTCATCATTAAGTTCACCCTAAGCAGGATGGATCCTTTCAGGAGGATTTATTATGACAAATAACAAAACAAAACGACTGGTAGGCATTGCTATGCTGGCATCCCTTGCATGGGTCATATCCATGATTTCATTCCCAATACTGCCCGGATCACCATTCCTGAAAATAGATTTCAGTGATCTTGCGGTGCTCTTCGGAATGTATGTCTACGGACCACTGGCTGGTGTTGCTATTGCATTCATTCGCTCACTCCTGTCGTACGCTCAAAAGGGCGGAGAAATGGGATTTCCGATTGGAGATACAGCAGCTTTTATTGCAACATTATCTTATACACTTCCGCTGTACTTGATTATCGCAAAAAAAGGAACTGCCTTGAAATTTAAACTTCTTGCTGGCGGTGCTGCTAGTGTTTCTTTGACTGCAACTATGGCTTTAGCAAACTGGCTGTTTATTGCACCTGCCTATATGGCAGTAATGGGTCTCAGTGTCGGACCAATGAGAACTTATCTGCTGTTTGCTATTGTGCCTTTCAATATGATTAAAGGTCCTATAGTAGCAGTACTGTTCTTTATTGCCTTTTCGAAACTCAAACCTTGGCTTGATAAGACTAGAAAGAAAATTAATCGTAAGAAGCAGACACAGGTTACTGTATCTCAATCTTAAGAAGACACATTAAGTATCGTTGTATATGAACACTTCAGTCTGCAGAAATTTGTATGGATTATGACAGGGTCACTCCTGTAATGCTTCTGTTCAAGTCTCTGCAGGCTTTTTACATGTTCAGTTCACAGGCGACGTTTCCTTCTGCAAAATTACATGACATAATAAAGAACTTAAATTATTTGCTTGTATAGTGTATTGTAGAGGTGGAGAAACTAATATGAATACAGTGGGTGACGTATGACACAAAGGTTTGAATTGAACTACATCAATTACTTGTTTTCTCAGGAAACAGCTGTTTCAATCAGACAGCTGGAATTGATCGCAGAAGGAAAGCGGACGCCTTCCACCCTATTTACTGCTGAGAAGAATCAGCTCCAATCTCTTTTTCTTTCTCCATTGTCACTATCTACAGCACAATGGACAGACAGGATGTATAAACTGTCAGCTCTGGGCTGGCTCTCAGAAAAAGAAGGACGATACCAGGCGACTACCAAAGGTCAGCAGGCTAAACAAGCATTCATTTCAGAGTATACAATGCTGGACTGCAGGCTGGATATGTCCAGTGCGCTGACACGTAAAGAATTCTGGCATTCGTTCATATTTGTCAGCCAGATCTTATCTGAGTTCAGTTATGGTAACAAGGAATATATGCCTTATATCAGTAACAGAATCAGTCAGAACCGCATAAAAAAATGGTTAGCAGAACAAGGTTTTCCTCAGAGATCCTTGTCTGTAAAATGGTCGGAAGAGATTAAGGTGTTTCTCGAGACCTTGCCAGATGTATATCCTTCATTTATGGTAGATCAGATGATCGGTCATAACTATGAAGGGATGACTAAAAGACAGACAGCTCAGAAATATGATATGACACCTTTAGAAGTCCTGATCACTACAGAGATTCTCATGGCCAGATTATACCAGTCTCTTGATGAATCGGTCCTGTTGAAATCTTTGTGGGAGAGTGTTCACAAGTCCTGTCATTATGGACTCAGTGCTAGTGCCTATAGAAGTCTGACACTTTTAATGAATGGAAGTACGATTCATAAAACAGCAGCCCTGCGTAAAGTAAAAGAGAATACGATAAAAGAACATGTTCTTGAAGCAGTGCTGATGAGTCGGTATGAAGGGTACGAATCATTAATTCCAGGGCGTGTTCGAGATCGACTGAAAGAACTTTTTAAAAACAATCCGTCTCTAACCTATGCTCAGGCACAACAGGAGATTCAGCAGCTTGAGTTTTTCTGGTATCGATTAATTGAAATCGAAAGGATCCGTGGATTTTTATGATAAATGACAGGAGTAATCAGGCTAAAAAACTTTTAAATGACAAATTTGGATTTGATAAGTTTCGCCCTGGACAGGAAGAAGCGATAAGCAGTGTTCTTGCAGAGAGGCATGCACTTGTCATGCTGCCGACAGGCACGGGGAAAACGCTCTGTTATCAGCTTCCATCATACATTCTTGGCGGATCGACTGTCATCATCTCGCCACTGCTTTCACTTATGGAAGATCAGGTGGAAAAAATGAAAAGCAGCGGTGAAAAGTCGGTAGTTGCACTGAACAGTTTTCTTTCCTATACGGAAAAGCAGGATATTCTTCGGAATTTATCAGCATATAAATTTATATTCGTGTCTCCCGAAATGCTTCAGCAGCGAGGGATGATCGATCAGCTGAAACAAATCAACTTGTCTCTACTTGTAGTAGATGAAGCTCATTGTATTTCTCAATGGGGAATGGACTTCAGAGCAGACTATCTGAAGTTGGGTAAAGTCAGGCAGGAATTGAACAATCCATTGACACTGGCACTGACTGCTACGGCAGTTGAACAGGTGAGAAAGGATATTCTTTCTGTACTTAACCTCAGTTCAGAAGTGGACCAGATTATTTATCCTGTGGACCGGCCGTCTATACAACTGAGAGTGGAACAGTCTGCCGGAGACAAGCAGGACCGGCTGCTACATGCAGTCAGTGAGTTCAAAGGACCTGGCATTATTTATTTTTCCAGTAAGAAACTTGCCGATCAACTGGCCGAACTGATACGATCACAAATGGGGATTCCCTGTGAAAGTTACCATAGTGATCTGGATAAAGAGGACAAGCGCAGGATACAGTCTCAATTTTTATCAGATGCCTTACCCGTTATCTGTGCTACCAGTGCTTTTGGGATGGGGATCGATAAGCCGGACATCAGATTCATCATTCACTACCATCTACCTGGAAGTCCGGAGATGTACCTGCAGGAAATCGGCAGGTGTTCCAGAGACAGAAAAGGTGGGGTCGCTTTACTTCTTTATGAAAATGGCGATGAGGCGATCCAGATGAGACTGCAGGAAAATACTCTACCGAACAGAGATGAACTGATTTTCGCTTACAGACATGCTGAGACACTCGATCATCTGAAAGACGACACCAAGATAAATATAAGTCGGCATTTTATAGAGCAGAACATTCCTTTTGAACAGGCTGCTGAAATGGTTGACCGTTATCATACACATAAATCAGTCCAGCTAAGGACCATGGTGGATTACGCTAAACGACAGGGATGCAAACGCGAAGCTCTACTCGATTATTTTGGTGAAAAACCTGAAGTTAGACGTAATGGCTGCTGCACTGGGTGCATCCGGCCCCTCTCACTTCCTTATGAACCATTTGAATGGCCCAATTTATTACAAAAGAGTGAAGATCTGTGGCAGGACAAGCTAAAATTTTTATTTAATTTGCAAAGCTAGACTCAAAGAATAAGGATTCTATGATATAATGAGACACGATTAGTTTGAGAGGAGTATATGAATGAGTAAAAAAGATCGTGAATCGATGGAAGAACTCTGGTCCAAACGTTTTGATGAAGAAGTTGATTATACTGATGATGAACCGATGTCCAGAAAAGCGAAGCGAGAAAGAGAACAGAGTATTTCCCCTATTTTAACAGTAATCGTGATTTTTTTGGCATTATTAATTATTTTACCTATCTCTGCGTATGCATGGTTTTCAAACAGGGAAGATATGTCCGAGGATCCCTCATCCCCCTCAGTTGAGCAGTCATTGGCTGTCAATGATGAAGAAGAACCGGAAGAGGAAGAACCGGAAATCGAAGATGAGGAACCAGATGAGGAAGAAAATGAACCAGAGCCAGAAGTTGAACCTGAAGTGGAGCCTGAACTGGAAGAAGAACAGGAAAATGTTCAGACACCCCCAGTAACTGAGCAGCCAGCGGCGCCTCAGCCCGAGCCAGAGCCCGAACCCGAGCCTGAACCAGAACCTGCTGGTCAGGGAGAATACTATACGGTTAAAGCAGGAGATAATATGTACCGTATCGCTCTGAATCACGGCATGAGTACTGAAGAGCTGATGCAGCTGAACGGCTTGACGGTAGAAACAGTATATGTAGGACAGGAACTCCGAGTTGAATAATTGCTAAAATATTATATTGGATGTGTAAAGTGAATGGAAACCCATAATGTAACGATTGCTATTGATGGACCAGCTTCTTCGGGGAAGAGTACGGTGGCCAGACGCATAGCAGATGATCTTGGCCTGATATATGTCGATACAGGTGCAATGTACAGAGCGCTGACTTTTGAAGCTTTAAGAAAGAAGGTCAACATTAAAGATGAGGGCGCTCTATTAGAGCTCCTCAAACATACAGAAATCACTCTGAAAAAGAGAAACATGGCCCAGTCTGTCTATCTGAACAATGAAGATGTCACTGAAGATATTCGTAAGAATAATGTGACCAATACTGTTTCAATCGTAGCGGCTCACCCGCTAGTAAGAGAAGAGATGGTGACCCGTCAGCAGAAACTAGCTGAAAATAATGGTGTGGTCATGGACGGAAGAGATATTGGTACAGTTGTTCTTCCGGATTCGGATGTAAAGATTTTTCTGGTGGCTAGCGTAATGGAGCGGGCTGAACGCCGCCACAAGGAAAACAGAAGCAAAGGTATTTTCTCTGATCTGGAACAATTGAAAAAAGATATCGCTGAACGAGACTATAAGGACTCAACGCGAGACACATCACCGCTTAAGCAGGCAGAGGATGCGGTGCGCATCGATACGACTAAATTGTCTATTGAAGAAGTAGTCGAAAAAATCAAGTCATTGATTAGCACTAAGTTAAACTAAACGGTGATTTTTAACTGAAAATGTTTTACTGGAATTTAAAAAGCATATTCGGTACAATTAATAGTGTAGGAATTATTGGTATTGGAGGCATACAAAGATGACAGAAAAAGAAAACAGAAATGAAGAAGAAGTGACAAACGAAGAAGCGGTGGAAACAGCGAATGAACAAGTTGAAGTAAATTCATCTGCTGATACATCTCCAGAAGATGTGATTGCAGAAAACGAAGAGGCTCAAGTTCAGCCTGCTGTTGAAACAGATGACACGCATTCGGAGTCAATGTCAGACGTTATGAAAGACGTTGTCGACATTACACCGGGTGATTTAGTCAAAGGTGAAGTACTCGCCATCGACAATGAAAAACAAGTTATTGTCGGTCTTGGTGGAGGACAGGAAGGGCACATCCCTCCTAGAGAGCTTGCTTCTGAACGCTTTGATCATCCATCAGATATCGTCTCTGTCGGAGATGTTATCGATGTAGTCGTACTAAGAGATATAAAAGATAAAGAACAGGGAAGCTTCATACTATCCAAGAAGCGTGTCGATCAGCGTAAAGTCTGGGAAGAGCTTCAGGAAAAATATAATAATGATGAAACAGTTGAAGCACCTATATCTAAAGTAGTTAAAGGCGGATTGACAGTTGATCTGGGCGTTAGAGGGTTTGTACCTGCGTCTCAGATGGATACATCATTTGTCAGCGATTTAAGTCAGTTTGAAGGACAAACCTACACATTCAAGATTCTAGAAATCGATCCGAATGAGCGCCAGCTGATTTTATCTCGTAAAGTTCTGCTTGAAAAAGAACAGGCTGCTGAAAAAGAGAAAGCTCTTGAAAACCTTGAAGAAGGATCTGTAGTTTCTGGTGAAGTCGTTCGTCTGACCAACTTTGGCGCATTCGTCAATGTCGGTGGTGCAGATGGTCTGGTTCACATTTCAGAAATTGCTCATGAGCGTATCAATCATCCTAAAGACAAATTGTCTATTGGTGATCAGGTAGACGTTAAAGTCCTAAAAGTCGATAAAGAACAGGGACGCATCTCCCTATCTATCAAGGAAACACTAGCTGGACCGTGGGATAACGTTGAAGAAGAGCTTGCTCCTGGAACAGTCGTTAAAGGTAAAGTGAAAAGAGTGACTGACTTCGGCGCCTTTGTTGAAGTGAAACCTGGTGTTGAAGGATTAGTTCATATTTCTGAAATGGCTCATAAACATGTGGAAACTCCTCATGAAATTGTAGCTAAAGACGAAGAAATTGAAGTGAAAGTTCTGAGTGTCAATCCTCAGGAAGAACGTGTTTCTCTAAGCATCAAAGCACTCACAGAAAACACCGAAAGTGCTCCTGCTAAAGAGGCACCCCAGCAGTCTTCTCAGAATGAAAGACTTTCAGTTAAACAGCCTTCACTTCGTGATGATGATGCCGAAGGTGCGTTTACTCTAGGTGACCAGATCGGCGACCAGTTATCTGGATTTATGGATAACGACAGCGACGAAGACTAGTCAGCTAAACAAATCGGTATATTATTACCGCACCCAACTAAAGCAGGTGTTATGCCTGCTTTAGTTGGGTGTGACTATTTAAAGCAAAGTGTTATGGAAGAAGGTGTTTGAATGACTAAACCAACAGTAGCGATCGTTGGAAGACCAAATGTGGGCAAATCCACTATTTTTAATCGAATAGTTGGCGAACGTATCTCTATAGTAGAAGATTCATCGGGAGTCACAAGAGACCGAATCTATGCTGATGCCGAATGGCTTGGCAGAGAATTCTCTCTTATCGATACCGGTGGGATCACTATGGAAGATGAACCGTTGAATATTCAGATTAGAAATCAGGCTCAAATCGCTATCGAAGAAGCTGACGTGATCATCATGCTGACCAGTGTCAGAGAAGGTGTCACTAATGAAGACGAACAGGTCGCGCCTATATTATTCAAGTCTGGAAAGCCGATCATATTGGCTGTCAATAAAGCAGACAATCCGGAATTACGTACGGAAATCTATGAGTTCTACTCATTAGGTCTAGGCACACCGTATCCTATCTCAGGGGCTCATGGACTGGGACTTGGAGATGTTCTGGATGCAGTGATCAAGGAATTTCCTGAAGACATGGAAGAAGAATACGATGAATCAACTATCAAGTTCAGTCTGATCGGAAGACCCAACGTAGGGAAATCCAGCCTGGTTAATGCCATTATCGGAGAGGAAAGAGTCATTGTCTCTGATATAGCAGGAACGACTAGAGAAGCGGTCGATACGCGTTTTGAAACGAAAGATGGCCGTGACTTTGTCATGATCGATACCGCAGGCATGCGTAAAAAAGGGAAAGTATACGAAGATACAGAGAAATACAGTGTTCTAAGAGCAATGAGAGCAATTGAACGTTCTGATGTGGTCTTATGTGTCATTAATGCTGAAGAAGGTATCAGAGAGCAGGATAAGCGTGTATTCGGCTATGCTCATGAAGCTGGCAAAGGAATCATACTGGTCGTCAACAAGTGGGACACGATTGAGAAAGAAACAAATACAATGAAGGAATTTGAACTGGATGTCAGAGATGAGTTTCAGTACTTAGCCTATGCTCCAATCATTTTCGTATCCGCTATGACCAAAAAGCGTCTTCACCTGCTGCCGGATAAAATTGAAGAAGTATTTATGAACCGAAATCTTCGAATTCAGTCTTCAATCTTGAACGATGTCGTGATGGATGCCGTCGCTACGAATCCGACGCCTACTGATAAAGGGCGCCGTCTGAAGATCTATTATACGACCCAAGTCGCTGTATCACCTCCGACATTCGTTATATTTGTGAACGATCCGGAGCTGCTGCACTTTTCATATGCAAGGTATCTGGAGAACAGATTCCGTGATACATTCAGATTTGAAGGAACACCTATTCGTATTATACCGAGACGACGAAAGTAGTTTCTAACAAAATAATCGGCTGGCCCTATGTGAGGAATGGAAGAGAATTTGACAAAACCATTGCAGTATCAACGATTCTGTGGTATCTTTTTAAATGAAATGTCAAGAATAGACTATTTCACCCATTACATTCAAAACAAAGGAATGTTGCAAGATCGCAAGTGGACTTAATGGTCTTCATGCATCGATCTTCTTTTGAGGAGGTGAAAGAATACAATGGCAAATAAAGCAGAATTAATCGAAAAAGTAGCAGCAACAGCTGACCTTACTAAAAAAGACGCGACTGCAGCAGTAGAAGCGGTTTTCGAAACAATCAAAGATTCACTAGCTGAAGGTGAAAAAGTTCAAGTAATTGGCTTTGGTAACTTTGAAGTACGTGATCGTGCTGCACGTAAAGGACGTAACCCTCAAACTGGGGAAGAAATCCAGATCCCTGCAAGCAAAGTCCCTGCATTCAAAGCTGGTAAAGCATTGAA
This sequence comes from Alkalibacterium sp. m-11, assembly GCF_054658155.1. NCBI lineage: Bacteria > Bacillati > Bacillota > Bacilli > Lactobacillales > Carnobacteriaceae > Alkalibacterium > Alkalibacterium sp. m-11. The sequence continues at coordinate 4,689 of NZ_BAAGIR010000001.1, read as the reverse complement.
AGACGCAGTAAAATAAAAAGTAATTACTTTTGTTATGTCGAGATCAGCTGATCTCGGCTTTTTTTTGCTTCTATCTAAAAAATGAACAGAAGAGTGTATAATTTTGAATTCACACATCAAGACCTCTCGTTTGACATCAGTCTGTCTTACTAGTACCCTAATATGTATGAATAAAAAGAGCCGCTGAGAAGTGGTGAAAGGAATGATGACAGGACTATGTCCGCCGAGATAAAAGAGACGATTCGAAAAGAAGCAGAGGAGAAGAATGTGAGGTTTCTCCGATTGATGTTTACAGATATCGATGGAGTAATCAAAAATGTGGAGGTACCAGTTAGTCAGCTGGAAAAAGTCATGAATAATGAAATGGCGTTTGACGGCTCATCAATAGATGGATTTGTAGAAATTGATCAAAGTGATATGAAGCTGCATCCTGATCTAGATACATGGCTGATATTCCCATGGAAACTTGAAAATGGTGACGGCAAGATTGCCCGTTTTATTTGTGATGTCCACATGCCTGACGGTCAGCCTTTTGCGGGAGACCCAAGAAACAACCTTAAACGTGTTGTGAAGGAAATGAAGGAGTTTGGCTTCACATCCTTTAATCTGGGACCAGAGCCTGAATTTTTCCTCTTTAAACTAGATGAGAATGGTAAACCGAGCAGAACATTAAATGATAATGGTGGTTACTTTGATCTGGCGCCTACAGATCTGGCTGAAAACTGTCGTAGAGACATTGTTCTGGAGTTGGAAGCTCTCGGATTTGAAATAGAAGCAAGCCACCATGAAGCTGCTCCCGGACAGCATGAAATTGACTGGAAATATGCAGATGCCGTTGAAGCATGTGATAATATCCAGACATTCAAGCTGATTGTCAAGACGGTAGCCAGAAAGCACGGCCTTCATGCGACATTTATGCCTAAACCGATCGAAAACATCAGTGGATCCGGTATGCATTTCAATATGTCTCTTTTCAATGAAGAGGGTAACGCATTTTACGATTCTGAATCTGAAGATGGATTAAGTGGAACAGCTTACCAGTTCATTGCAGGCCTTCTGGATCATGCTCAAGCCTACACTGCGGTATGTAATCCGATAGTCAACTCATACAAGCGTCTGACGCCTGGATATGAAGCACCTGTTTACGTTGCCTGGTCAGGAACTAATAGAACCCCACTCGTTAGAGTACCGGCTTCTAGAGGCAATTCTACGCGAGTTGAGTTGCGAAGCGTAGATCCGACAGCTAACCCGTATCTGGCATTAGCAGTATTGCTCAAAGCAGGACTAAAAGGCATCGGTGAAGCAAAAAGCGCGCCTAGTCCAGTTAACAAGAATATCTATAATATGGACCAGATCGAGCGGGACGAAAATAATATACAGTCTCTGCCACAGAACCTTTATGAAGCAATTGAATCTCTTAAAAAAGATCAAACAATTATCGACGGATTAGGAGAGCATATTTTTGAACGATTTGTCGCAGCGAAATCTGCAGACTGGCATAACTTTACCAAGGTTGTTACGCAGTGGGAAACCGATCGTTACTTTGAACTCTATTAAAATATACCCACCTGTCTTCCTGTTGCTGAAAAGCAGCAGGGAGGCAGGTGGGTTATTAATTATCGAAAGTATATTCACCTTGAACTTAATAATCTTCTGTAAATAACCGTATTTCATTTACATATTAACCTCCTATTGCATGGTGCATCATCTAGTGGTACCATTCAAAAGTGCTTTTAATAGCAACCTAAATGTAAGTAATACAACAAGTGGTATAGATAGGGGAGAGGAAGACATGACAAAGGTGACAAGAGAAACAATAATGAAAGATGTAAAAGAGAGTAATGTACGCTTTTTGCGCTTGATGTTCACAGATATACTGGGAACAGTAAAAAACGTAGAGGTGCCTGTAAGTCAGCTTGATAAAGTTCTGGACGGCAAAATGATGTTTGATGGATCTTCTATCGAAGGGTTTGTTCGTATACAGGAATCGGACATGTATCTGAAACCAGACTTTGATACTTGGCTGGTATTTACTTGGGAAACGGAATCGACTAAAAAAGGGCGTGTGGCACGATTGATATGTGATATCGTGAATCCTGATGGGACGCCGTTTTTGGGAGATCCGAGAAACAATTTGAAACGTGTACTTAAAGAAGCAAAAGATTTGGGCTATTCGTCTTTCAATCTTGGGCCCGAACCTGAATTCTTTTTACTTAAACTAGATGAAAACGATGAAATAACTGAAAGACCTAATGATAATGGTGGATACTTTGATTTGGCTCCAACTGATCTGGCTGAAAACTGCCGACGGGATATCGTTCTTGAACTGGAAGATCTAGGATTTGAAATTGAAGCGAGTCATCATGAAGTGGCCCCTGGACAGCATGAAATCGACTGGAAGTATGCAGATGCAGTTGAAGCCTGTGATAATATTCAGACCTTTAAATTAGTTGTTAAGACGGTCGCCCGTAAGTATGGATTACATGCGACATTCATGGCTAAACCTGTATTTGGTATTAATGGATCAGGTATGCACAGTAACATGTCTTTATTCAGAAATAACGAGAATGTATTTTATGATGAGTCGGATGAAAGACAATTAAGTACAGAAGCGTATCAATTTCTGGCAGGCCTGCTCCATCACGCCCCGGCATTTACTGCGATTACCAATCCAACCGTTAACTCGTACAAGCGTCTGGTACCTGGTTATGAGGCTCCTGTATATATCGCCTGGTCTGGAAGTAACCGTACACCGATGATAAGAATTCCAGCATCAAGAGGCATGTCTACTCGTCTGGAAGTACGTTCAGTTGATCCGATGGCTAATCCGTACCTGGCATTAGCAGCGATGCTGAAAGCTGGACTGGACGGCATCACCAATGAAATGACACCACCTGAAGAAACGAATGACAACATCTATGATATGGACGAGGCTCAGCTGGAACAGCAGGGAATCAAGTCTTTACCTACCAGCCTTCATAGCGCTCTTAAAGCACTGAAGAAAAATGATGTGATCAAGGAGTCTTTAGGTAATCATATCTATACGAATTTCGTTAAAGCTAAAATGGTCGAATGGGATTCTTATAAAGCTGCGGTCAGTCAGTGGGAGAAAGACAACTACTTGCACCTTTATTGATCACCTGTACTTTTAAGAAATAATAATAAATAGAACCGGCAGGCTGTGGATAGTCTGCCGGTTCTATTTGTATTGGAAAGAGGATCAAATAAAAAAAGCAAGTGATCTTCAGGATCACTTGCTTTTTTTATACGTTTCGGGAGAACTTAAATACATGCTCGTTATCAACCTCTATACTGATTTAATCATCATCAGACAATTAGATAACCGGCATAAATCGCCATTCAGGAATAAATTTCTGAATAGTTTCTGAACAAATTTAGAAGATGCTAGCAATCATTTCATCCGAGATTTGATCATTCTTATGCTCTAACTCATTAATGATATGAGAGTATTTTTCGATAGTTGTTGTTGGACTAGAATGTCCAATTCTTTTAGATATGCTTACTATATCCATACCATGATAAATTAGTAAAGAGACATGTGTGTGTCGTAAAGCATGAGACGTCACTTTTTTCACATCAGCTCTTTTACATGCTCTTCTAAGAGTTTTGTTCATCGCAGTATGAGAGGGTGGTAGACCCTCAATAGTTGTAAAGAGTAAATCGTTGGAAATACCTTGTTTTAAGTTCATTTCTTTCTTTTTGATGGCATAGGCTCTCAACTCTTTAAAAACGGCAGGTTCAATACGAATCGTCCGATTAAGGCCATTCTTAGTTGGCCCTAGTTTTTTCCCTTTAAAATCCCAGGCTTTATTGATACGTAATGTATTATTTTTAAGATCATCAACTGTTAAACCAGCTACTTCTGAATATCGTAATCCAGCAGCAAATTGTAGAATAGCCATCCAACGAGTGGTCATATCTAAAGTTATCCCATTTCTTATTTCAGACATTACACGTTTGATTTCATCTTCAGATAAAAATTTATCTTCTTCAGACTGTCCTTCTAATCCAGATACCGTTACATTATACGTGAAATCTTTTGTTATTATACCTGATTCAATGGCATCCTTAACGCATGACCTGATATGTTTATTCATCTTCTGATTAGTTGATTTAGCTTTTTTAGAGGCTAGTTCATTTAAGAACGTTTGGTAGTTCACCTTTGTTATATTTTTTATTTTTACAAATTCAAAATATGTTTTAACATGGTTCTTCGTGGTAACATAATTATCAAACGTACGTGCTGATACATTGGGTACTGATTTATATGTATCAATCCATTTCTCAAAGTAATCATAAAAATAAGGGTTGCTCCCAATATCCATTCCACTGGCTTTGTTAAGTTTCATATTAGCTTCCCAAAGTAATGCATCCTTTTTACGTTTAAAATTATACTTGGCTTTCTCCTTATATTTTCCTGTTAAGTAATCTTTATAACTCAAGTTTTGCAGTTAAAAAATAGCCTTTGACCCTTGGTGTCATTGACTTGGTACCGATTATTATGCCGCTTTTGATATTTGATTCAGCTGATTTTCTTTTAAAACCTAGATTCCCAAAAAATTATAACGTGGTCGGGGGCACAACACCTAAGGTGTTATATAATTGCGACTGCTTCTTCGTAATCTCACCCACTCGTACTGCACTGCCTGGATTTTCAAATGCCTCAAT